>NZ_JBHRRZ010000039.1:0-205779 GCF_042643265.1 Virgibacillus sediminis
ACCGAATGTCTTAGCTTTTGCAGAAGCAATGCTTCTGCTTGTTTATAAGAAAAAACGAGTTGTTTCTTCTTGACATACTGGTTGTTTTGTTCAGTTTTCAAAGAGCAAAGTGTTTTAGTCGTTTTTTTGAAGCGACCTAATTAATATATCATAACGAAAAGTTAATGTCAACAACTTTTTTATTTCGTTGTTTGTGTTGTTAAACTTTCCGGCCCACCTTCTTTATGGCGACCTAATTAATATATCATAAGTCTCATGCTACAGTCAAGAGAAATATTAACAGCCGAATTACGGCTTTCCCCAACTATTATACTCGGGCGCTTAAATAAAGTGCCTGTTTTCAAGAGCGATATCTATATTACATGCCTGTGCTCAAGAAGTCAATAGATATTTTAGGCATGATAATCCAACCAGGAAACAAGAAACACCATCCCTGTAGAAACTCAACAGTAGAAACGAATAACTCACCTCCTTCTTTGAAAAGGAATATTTCTTTCTAAACTACACCTTCCTCTCAGCACTTACCGTTTTCAAAGCTGTTGTGCATCCAGCTTGATGTAGAACAAAAACCAATTGCTTTACAGGCTTCCTGTAACGGTCTCATTTATTAGCCTATTATAAGTTTACATCATCATTTACGCGCCGGAATTATACTGTGATGGGCTACATCTTCCGTACAAACAAAAAATGATAAGCCGCTCTATATTCATATGATAAAAGCCCCAAAGGTTAGATTTTAAATCTAACCTTTGGGGCTGCTTCCATCATCTTATCTCTTTTGTTTTCCTCTTTAGACCGGGGTATCGATGAACAGGGTCAGTACCTGAGCTCCTTCATCATTCACAGGGATGAACAGGTGGGGCTTTGATCCCTGAAAATAAGCGCTATCCCCTTTTTCCATATAATGCTTATCGCCGTCGTAAGATAGATAGATAGACCCTTCCAATATGTAAATGAATTCATCGTGTGAATGGGTGTAGGACTCTTCCCTTAAGTTCGTATGCTTTGGTGTAACATGTACAATAGTAGGCTCTAATCCGCTGAATTGCGAACGGTTAGCCAGCAGTTCATACGAATACCCCATGTTTTCATCGCCGATCTTTGACTCCCGCCTGGATTTTGGAAGCAATACTAGATCTTGTTCATACTTGTCATCCAATACCCAGGAAAGCGGCACCTCCAGCACATCGCTTATCTTGGATAAGGTAGCGATGGCAGAAGCAGTCTGGCCATTTTCTATTTTTGATAACAAACTTTTAGAGATACCGCACGCATCGGCAATCTGTTGTTGTGTCTGTTTTTTCCGCAGCCGCATTTCCTTTATCTTTTTTCCGATATGATTTAGATCTATGGTAACTCTCCCCTATCCGTATAGTCGAATATAAAATAGCATAGAACAGAGTAACGTATCCGTCAAGGAGAGAGAAACCGCTTTAATTGCTGATTAAGCAGTGTGCTGATGACAAGCAAGCGATTTGCTTGGGAGCTTTACTCCCAGCTTATTCTGTATAAAGAAGGAAGCATCCCGAATTTTTTCCTCATTGATCCCTGTGTTTACCCCCAGGCCGTGCAATAGGTAAAGCACATCATTAGTAGCTACATTTCCCGCCGCCCCAGGTGCGTATGGACAGCCGCCAAGGCCTCCTATCGAGGTATCGAACCTGGTGACTCCTTGTTGCAAAGAGGTCATGATATTTGCAATGGCCATCCCTCTTGTATCATGGAAGTGCATGATTAGTTTTTCCTTTGGATAAAGGGCAATCATGGACTCTAATAGGCGTTCTACCTGAGAGGGAACTGCAGTGCCAATCGTATCACCGAGAGAAAGTTCATCAGCCCCCGCTTCCATTAGCCGCTCGCAGACTCGGACAACTTGTTCCGGATCAATACGCCCTTCGTATGGGCAGTCGAACACAGTGGATACATAACCAGTGACTCTTTTTCCTGCCTGCTTCGCCTCCGAAATTACCTTTTCCAGAACAGGGAAGGTCTGATCCAATGTTTTATTTATATTTCTCATATTGTGTGTTTCGCTTACAGACATAAATACGGAAGCACCGTCAATTCCCGTTTCGAGGGCATATTCTAAACCCTTGAGGTTTGGCACCAATGCGGAATAAAACACCTCCGGATTACGTTGGATCCGGCGCCCTACTTCGCGTGCATCTGACAGTGCCGGTATCATTTTAGGATTGACGAAAGAAGAGTATTCAATTTCCTTCACCCCAGAATTTGAAAGCATGTCGATCCAGGCTACCTTATCTTCAGTAGGAATCCATTTTGTTTCGTTCTGCAGACCATCTCGCGGCCCCACTTCTTTCAGTTCCACAAAATCCGGGTAATTGACCATTCTCATCCCTCCTATAGCTGACGCCTTCTTACAATACGAAATTAGACAATCCAATTACCTTTTTATTATTTGTTAGATAACAAAGTATATTCACCTTAGTATATTTATATTCAACATTGTTGAATTAAGTGTAGCGAATAAGGGAAATAATGTCAACGTTATTACAGTATTTTCTGAAAATAAAAAAGCAGGAGAAGATGATCTTCACCTGCTTTTTAGCGCAAATATTTAATTGAACGTGTAGAAGCTAACCTTACTACTAATCCCGTTACCACGCATATCCAAGAAAGGCAGCCAACACACTTATCAAGGCAGAGCTGAATACATAAGCGGATGCTACACCTATCCTTCCTGCACGGAGTAATGCAACCGTCTCTTGGCCAAAGGTAGAAAACGTAGTAAATGCTCCGCAAAACCCTGCCCCTGCTGCCATCCAATGCCAGTCTGACAACTGGCCTTGTGCATGAAAGTTTACCACCACACCCAATAATAGGGAACCCAGTATATTTACCAGCCAGGTACCTAAAGGGTAGTTGCCCCACTTGCCGTTAAATAAACTTCCAAGATAAAAGCGTGCTCCCGCTCCAAGAGAACCACCTATCCCCACCAAGAGAATCATTCGGAATCAGCCCCCTTCCCTACTTCTAATCTAAACCCAGCGTATGCAAGTAGCATACCTAGAATAATACTTAAACCTACATAAAGAACAGCAGTACCAATCGCCCCATCTTCAATTAATCCGACGGTTTCCACCGAAAAAGTGGAGAAAGTGGTAAACGATCCAAGAAACCCTGTACCAATCATCCATATGTATTTTTGCTGAACCTTCTTCTTTACAGAGGCAGTCATGAACCAACCAAGCAGGAAACAGCCTGACAGATTGATCAGAAACGTACCAAGTGGAAACCCGCCGCCAGCGTGTACCCACTCACCAAGAAAATACCTGATCATCGATCCCAAAAAACCGCCAGCCATTACCCAAACCATTCAATTGCCCCGCCTTTCCTAATTCTCTCCTGATAGTATAACATGTCCACGCTCCACGCATTCGCTAATGGAAAGGAACGGTTGTTTCCTATTCGTTTATCATAAAAAGGCCCTGCAGCGAATGCGACTCCGATTGTTGAGGAGATACAAACCTGCAAGGGCCCTTCCATTTATCTTATTTTTCCAACTCACTTAACCTGTTTTCAATATCTGTCATAATGCTCCCAGCTTCTTCCCAATTCCCACTTGAGAGTGCATTTTGGTAGGCATCAAACAGATCGGAAACCTCTCGCAGAATTTCTTCCGATTCCATGATTGGCTGAGTAGGTTCCGTTTCTGCATCAGACTCTCCTTCTTCCCCTTCTCCTGATTCCACATCCGAGTCAATTAATGTAAGCATCCGTTCAAGAGCTTGATCAAAAGTAGCTTCCATTACAATGTGATCTCCATAAGCGAGTATAATCTGTTTTACTTCTGGAAGCGATGTTTCATTCGATGACTCAATATAAATCGGCTCGACATACATCACCGTATCTTCAACAGGAATAGCCAACAGATTACCCCGAATTACTTCGGATCCTCCCTGTGACCAGAGGTTCAGTTGTTGGGAAATGGTGCTGTCCTGATTGATTCGATTTTCAATCTGCTGTGGCCCGTATACGTTACGCTGCTTAGGAAACCGGTAAACAAATGTTTCTCCATAACCCTCTCCGTCGTTACGGACTCCCATCCATGCAATCATATTCTGCCTGTTTCTTGGTGTGAATGGCATCATCAGCACAAATTCCTCTTCCTCGTATTCCGGAAGTCTCATGGTAATGTAATACGGCTCCATTTCTATGTCTTCATTGAAATACTTCTCCGTCGGGAATTCCCAGCGATCCTCCCTATTATAGAAAATTTCCAGATTTGTCATATGATAGGTTCCGTACATAGATGCCTGTGTCTTAAACAGTTCTACTGGGTAGCGGAAATGAGATCTGACATCTTCCGGTACATCATAAGTGAACAGGTCTGGGAAGATTTTCTCATAGGTCTGAAACAGTGGTTCTTCCGGTTCTGCTGGATAAAAATCCACCTCACCTGTATACGCGTCGACCGTTACCTTTACTGAATTCCTTATATAGCTTTCATCACCCTGGTGGGGCTCTGAATAAGGATAATGATCAGCTGTCAGATAAGCATCAATCATCCAGGCAAGACTTCCATCATCCCGGACAAAAATATATGGATCATCATCATAATCAAAGAATGGTGCAATCCGCTCCACCCTGTCCATGATATTACGCGTCTCCAACAGTTGGCTCTCACCTGTCACTTGGTCGGAGACAAACATGCGGAAAGATCCTTCATTCAGTGCAAACAGCAGACGATTTATTCCGGACAAGGGAATACCTGTTTCCGCTTCATACCTTGTCGACATATTTTCATCTCCGGAAGGATAGTCGAATTCATCTACCGAACTGTTGACAATCACACTATCGTAACTCTGTTCGCCAAAATAAATCTGCGGTCGGGTAATCTCTATATCTCCCTGGGGAGGCAGATTTTTCAGCATATATTCCGGCTGCCCCTGTGATGTTATTTCGTTTACGTCACTCATCGCAACTCCATATCCGTGAGTATAGCGGAGATTCTGGTTTACCCAGGTCTGTGCCTGGGATGGAAGATCAGCAGTATTCAGTTCTCTCGCACCAAGGAATACCTGCTGATACTCTCCATCCACTTCATATCTGTCAACGTCAATGTCGTTAAACTGATAATACGTACGGAATGTCTGCAGCTGATTATACACATCCAAGATCGGCCGTGCATCATTAATTCGCACATTATCAATTGTCAATTCATTACGTTCGACCATGTCAGCATTCAGTGACTGCAATCCAGGGTGCTCCCTCTCGTCAATACTGTCTAGATCATAGGCAGCACGTGTGAATGCAAGATTATGCTCCAAATAAGGTGTTTCCCTGGAAAATTCATTCGGAGATACCATGAAGTTCTGTACAACAACTGAAGCACCCTGGGCTATTATTACCAGGCCCACATAAGCAACAACTGGTGCAAGAATCATTCTCATCCTCCCGCGCACCAGGGAGACAATCATCCAGATGCTCCCGATGACAGCTGCGGCTGCCAATACGTAGGATGCCGGTATATTGATAATTCGATCCGTATAACTCAGCCCATGCACTACACTTTCTTGAAACAAATTGACCCGATTGGTCAGCAAGGTTCCATATGGCTCCAGAATATGTATGCCTGCAAGCAGCAGGCCGATGAAACCAAGCGTTACACCCATATGCAGCTGGGCGGTCCTGCTCATCCGGTACATATTGAAAGCCGAATAAAAGCCAATTTCCACCAACAGGAAGAAAACAGCCAGTCCAAGGAGAATGCCGAGAACCAGTTCCAAAAATGGGAGAACATACATATAGAAGGAAATGTCCATATTAAAGTACGGATCCACTTTCCCGAAAGAAGTATGGTTCCATAATTTCAGCCAAGGCTCCCAGCCTATGCCCTGCACTACACTGCTTCCGATGGCCCCGACAATGATCGAGAGGCCTAAAAGAATGGGCCGGCTCTTTTTGCGCTCTTCCAGAAATGGCGGCAGCTGGTTTCTATGAAAATGGCCGACATACGCATTACGGATCCAAGATAACGTAATATATGTCAGTGCCATAAATAGAATAAACCCGATTACCCCCAACAAAATTTTACTTCCCAGGATAGTAGTAAATACATTGGAAAATCCTAAGGTTTCCATCCATATGTAATCTGTAATCCAGTTGAATGACAAAAGAATAAGGATAAAAAATGCTAGTACAATCCCAGCAATAATTCCTGTCTTCTTACCAAAACGCTTCATTTTTTCCAATTGTTCCGGATTGATGTTTCCTGTATTGTCCAAAAATGACCCCCCTCAATGCATTCGCATTTTCTCTAAATCTATGATAACAGATATGGAATGCGGCTGCCTTCATTAATTATACGGGGAAAGGCCAAAAAAGTTTCATAGAATTTCACTTTTAGCCTGACCGGACTTCCAATGACCGGTCAAGCTTCATCACTGTTCCTCTTCTTCCACTGCATTATTTTCACTTTCGTCCTCTTCATCACTCTCCACGTTCTCAAGGTCCAGCCAGGACAGCATCTCCCTCACAACCGTGTTGATCTTTTCATTCACCATGTCGTCTCCATACTTTTTCTTGGCAAGTCCGATATTTTCCAGCACATCGTCTCCAAATTTAATAATCGGCTGATCATCTTCTAAGTTATTGAACAAATCTAAGATCTCATCTACCGCCTTATCAAAGCGCTGACGTTCTTCATCGTTTGCTTTCATAAATCATCACCCATTGTTATCCTGCCCACTTTCCTCGGTTTTTACTTACTGGATAAACCAAGGGAAATCAGCAAAATACATTCCCATATTCGGACAGGCCAAGCATATACTGAAAGAAGTACAGCATAGGAGGGGAAAGGAAAATGTTTACCTTATTGGAGAAAACAGTGGTCGCAATGGCACTTTTGAGACTATTATCCGGGTCGATTGAAATTTTCGCGGCTTTTCTGATGATAAAATTCAATGAGATTGAAAAAGCCCTCATCATCAATAGCTCCCTTGCTTTTACAGGGCCTCTGGTGCTGGTAGCCACGACCACCATCGGTCTATATGGCTTGGCAGATAAACTATCCATAGAAAAGGCGGTCTGGATTGTGCTGGGTGTAACTTTCATCCTGTACGGGGTAAAAAGTTGACCATACGAAAAAGTGAAGAATACATATTCCGTTATTCTTCACTTTTTCACCAATCAAACAAAATTATTATACCACTGTCTCAATACACCATTGCTGCATCGTGATAGTATTTGAATTCTAATAAGTTGTTGGCCGGATCAACCAGGAAAAAGGTCAGATGCTCTTCCCTCTTCCCTTCAAACCGAACCATTGGCTTTTTAAAGAAAGGAAGTTCTTCCTTGATTGCATATTCTAATGCTTGATCATACTCTTCCCTGTTTAAAAAGGTAATGCCGAAATGCCGCGGGTACATCCGTGGCTGTTCATCTATATGATTGGGGCTTAGATGGCATACTACCTGATCCCCAAAAAAATCGAAAGTCACCCGATCATCATACTTCCTTGCCAGTTTGCATCCAAGCTTCTGATAGAACTCTGCGGTTTCTTCCAGATCCTTGCATGGAATTGCCAAATGAAACACTTTATCCGTTTTTCTCATTCATATCTCCCCCTATTTTTTAAAGTGCGTCAGCAAAAAAATGTATCAGACCGTAATCCCAGCCGCAGTGTCTCCAAAGAGATCACATCCGATAGAGCAATATTGGCCAGATTCACTTGAGGACCTAGCCGGTTAATGAATAATGCTTGCATCCTCTTTGTAGGTGCCTCGAAAATCAATTTCTCCAAGGGAATTCTTGATGTTTCAATCCCTCCCAGCACATCTGCGCGCACTTCTCCATCCAAGCCACATATCCCACTGGTACCACTTTCCCTAGCTTCTGTTATTACTTTGTCAGCTCCTGCCTCCAGATCTTCCTCGATACATGCCAGCCATTCTGCCGACTCTAGTTCAGCAGCTGCCTCAGGATTTTTATCCCCTACTTCACTGAATACCGTGAAATCCTGGGAAAAGTCTTGGATGAATTGTGCCTTTTCATAATTGGATAGATTGATGGTCCCATTGGATATCTCCACATGGGTACAGTGGTATTCCTGACAATAGTTGTAATACTGGTCAATTTTATCTTGGCTTAAAAATTTCTCGAAAAGAGTGCCGCCGAAGAAAAATCCGATATTATTGTCTTTCAGGCATTCAATTTTTTGCTGTAGAAAATGCGTAACCAGTGATGTACCCCATCCGAACTTCACCATATCAATATAATCACTAGAACTATTAACAACATCCTTGAATGATTGGACAGGTGCGCCGTTGTCGATTAATATCGTCAATCCATTTTTTCTAGGTTTCGCTTCCCTGACCGGAAGCTCCAGTTCTGTTTTCTTCATAGATAAACCCTCTCTATCATTGGTATCTTTCGGGCCTTGTTGATCTTCATGACAAAATTAGTATCCAATTCATTTATACAATAGGAGATATCCTCACAACGAAAGGTAATATTGCTCGCATCCAAGAATTTTTCAGCCGCTTCCGACCGGATGATTCTGTCTCTTACCTGCCCGGAGGTAATGGAGGCATCCTGTTCAAACAGGCTCTTCATATATTCGGCACATGCAAGATCATCATCGCCGGTCGGATGGGAAGCGATAATATTAACTGTTTCCAGATCGCTCGCAAGATTCTCCTGAATATAATGCACCGTCTTCCGGGCGTTAGTGAAACCCGTCACGAAAACATGCCCGGACGCTAGAGAATTTAATGCTGCTCTTACCCCATTTGTAGTTTTCTGAATGAGTGTTTTTCCGTGAAGATCTCTTCTTGTAATTTGGTATGGAGAATTTTCCAAATCAAATCCTTCTATAGCTTCCCCCTTCACCTCTCCTGCCAAAAGATAATCTTTGTTCTCTTTTTGCATGTGAAATGCCTGTTCCACTGTCTCGGCAAGGTATATTCGCTCTGCCCCCTGCAGAAAAGCATAGTGGGCAACCGTAAAGGCTCGAATTACATCAATAACGATAGCCGCATCAGCAGCAGAAGGGGGGAACGCCCCCTGATAAATTGAAACTTGCAAAATGCTCTCCCCTCCTAATTTTCAACGGCATAAGCTTCATTCGTGTGTCCAGTGGAAAGGATCCTCTCTATATCAATCGCTCACCCTATGTATATTCGCCCAAAAAAATAGCGTGACAAAAACCAAAAATCCTAATTGTCTTACCATGCCCTGAAACGTTGTGTCACCGCTAGGGCTCCAACTTCACCTTTCTTTCACCGTAACACTCCACAAATTGATGAATACATTGATTTAAGGCAGACACCTAGACATTTACGTTAATTAGTACTTGTCAAAAAAAACGTAAAGCGGGGAGAAAATATGGAAAACAGACTGACTTTCTTCCAATGGAACGACCAACTACAGAAAGAGCTTAATACTGGATTCAGCGATTTCATGGATGTCATCAAATGGGCGTTCAGGGTCTACCAGGATAGGATTTTATACGCTTCAAGCTTTGGAGCAGAAAGTATGGTTCTGATTGACTTGATTTCCAAAGTGAATCCGGAAGCATCCATTGTATTTCTCGATACTAATCTGCATTTTAAAGAGACATACCAACTGATTGAAAAAACCAAGCGAAAATATCCAACCCTGAATATCCGTATGGTCCAGCCTTCTTATACACTGGAACAGCAGGCAGAGGAATTCGGAGATAGGCTATGGGAGCGGACTCCTGATAAATGTTGCGGCATTCGGAAAATTGAACCACTGAAAAAAGAACTCTCAAATGTAGATGCATGGATTTCCGGATTGCGTCGAGATCAATCGGCCACCAGAAAAAACACGGAATATGTAAATAAAGATAATAAATTCCAGAAGGTGAAAATCTGTCCGCTAATTCACTGGACTTGGGAGGATGTTTGGAACTATATCAAACTGAATAATTTGCCTTACAATCAACTCCATGACCAGAATTACCCTAGCATCGGCTGTGAAATGTGTACGCTGCCTGTAGGAACGGAAGGGGATTCGCGTAACGGACGTTGGGCCGGCTTTAGCAAAAAAGAGTGCGGTCTCCACCAGGACTAAGGGGTTAACGTGAGTATGATTACTGCTCTTGCATGTTTGATTGCATTCTTTTTCGCTATGAATATCGGAGCAAGTGGTGCTGCAGCCTCGATGGGAGTTGCTTACGGAACAGGTGCTGTTACATCCAGAAAGAAAGCCTTGTTTCTCTGCGGGATTGGCGTTTTCCTTGGTGCTGCTTTAGGCGGCAGCCATGTAGCAGAAACATTAGGGTCAGAAGTAGTTCCAGAGGAAATCATCACCATTCCAGTAGCTCTTATGATTCTCGTATCAGCATCCCTGTCACTATTTTTAGCCAACTTGAGCGGAATACCATTATCTACCAGTGAAGTGACAGTAGGAGCTGTCACAGGAGTTGGCATTGCCTATAATGCATTACACATTGATACACTAATGGTCATTGTGCTGTGCTGGATACTCGTACCAATACTGGGCTTTTCACTGGCTATTGCGGCGAATAAATGGATCAACGTGGCAGAAAGGAAGCTGCCCTTCCTTGAGAAAAGAAAATCGTTCAAGGCAATCGCAGCTATTGTTGTTCTCATCGGCTTCCTTGAAGCTATTTCTGCGGGCATGAATAATGTAGCAAATGCCGTCAGCCCTTTGATTGCTTCCGGGGTGATCGGGCTGGATCAAGGTATAATCGCCGGCGGCCTCATCATTGCCCTGGGAGCATTTGTGCTTGGTGCAAGAGTGATGGAGACAAACGGCAAAAAAATCACTAAATTAAGCCTCCTTCAGGGTGGAGCCGTCTCAGGTATTGGAGCGTCCATAGTCATCACAGCGTCTTTTTTCGGCATTCCAGTTCCACATACACAAATCACAACCTCAAGCATCCTTGGAATTGCAGTATCAGATCAAGGAAAGGAGATCTGGCGATCGAGTATTGTTACGAAACTGCTAAAGACATGGGTTCTTTCCCCTTTCTTCTCACTGGTTATCTCTTATAGCCTTGTTAAATTTTCACTTGGCTGGGACTGGACCGGGGCAGCCCTGGTCTTGCTGCTTTCCGGTATGATTTTTATATTGGGGTGGTGGGAACCATTAACCAAAACTCAGCCTTTATTAAAGAGAAGATATTAATATCAAAGAAAACTTTTATTAAAGCAGTCAGGAGGTTTTCATCATGCTTAATGCTCATGACAGCACCATGATCAACAAAGAGGAAACCGGTTATAAAGTCGATCCAAGTAATATCGAACCCAAAATAGTAAAGATGGATCTCCCAGGGGTTATACAAACACCACGGAATCCAGATACCTGTTCGGGAGAAACAATTAATCAGATATACAGACCTTATCGAGAGAGATTATCCGACCTGCACATGGGTTCAAAGGAAATTCAGGCTATTATGCCACCGTCCAAGGCGGGGTGGTCCTTTTGACAAGAAAACATATTGTATGGCATCCATCTGCTGTTAATAAGAAGGACCGCCAAAAATTGAATAACCATAAGAGCTGTGCCCTTTGGTTTACCGGCTTTTCTGGTTCTGGGAAATCAACTATTGCCAATGAACTCGATACACAGTTACACACAATGGGTATAAGAAGCTACGTACTGGACGGAGACAATATACGGCATGGCCTGAATAAGGGTCTTGGCTTCACTGCAGAAGACCGGATAGAAAATATCCGAAGAGTCGGTGAAGCTGCCAAACTCTTTGTAGACAGCGGCCAAATTGTCATTACCGCTTTTATCTCCCCTTTCCGTGAGGATCGCCAACGGGTTCGCCAGCTTTTTGAAGAAGGGGAATTCTTTGAAGTGTATATTGACTGTCCACTTGATATTTGTGAAGAAAGAGATCCAAAGGGACTTTACCGAAAGGCAAGAAACGGAGAAATCCGGGATTTCACCGGTATTGATTCGCCATACGAACCACCAGTCAACCCTGATTTGACTATCCAAACAGAAAACCGGACAGTCACCGAGTCAGCTAGTCTCCTTATCCGTTATCTTGAGGAGAAAGGTATCATTTGAGCGGTGATAGGGATCGGAATAATTCATCCAGTAACCAGTTCACCCATCTCCCTGCATCGCTGCTAGCCCGAGCCTTGCTCTTCCCAAACCAATACGGCACCAGAGTTTTATCATGTTTATTGAATGTCTTACCTGTACTCCTCCTAAAAACTTTGACATCATGTCAAAAATAGGTTACATTACAAATATACGAACGTTTAACTGTAATTTTTATAAATCATTCGTTTTTAGGAGTTGAAATAATGGATAATGTATTTGATTACGAGGATATACAATTAATTCCCGCAAAATGTGTGGTTAATAGTAGATCGGAATGTGAAACAAACGTTACATTGGGCGAGCACACCTTCAAATTGCCTGTTGTCCCGGCAAATATGCAGACGATCATCGATGAGCATATAGCCCGCTACCTGGCGGAAAACGGTTACTTTTATGTGATGCACCGGTTTGAACCAGAAAAAAGAATCTCTTTCATTAAGGATATGACTTCCCGAGGATTGCTTTCTTCCATCAGTGTCGGGGTAAAAGATGAGGAATATGAATTTATTGAACAACTGGCAGAGAAAAAACTTGCTCCTGAATATATCACGATTGATATTGCTCACGGACATTCCGAGGCGGTTATCCGTATGATTCATCATATTAAACAGCACTTGCCGCAAAGCTTTGTGATCGCAGGGAATGTCGGCACCCCGGAAGCTGTCCGTGAACTGGAGCATGCCGGGGCAGATGCTACAAAGGTTGGGATCGGCCCAGGAAAGGTTTGCATCACCAAAATCAAGACGGGTTTCGGTACGGGAGGCTGGCAACTCGCCGCCCTTCGCTGGTGTGCAAAAGCAGCAAGCAAACCGATTATCGCCGACGGAGGCATCCGGACCCATGGCGATATTGCAAAATCGATTCGTTTCGGTGCCACTATGGTAATGATCGGCTCCCTATTTGCAGGCCATGAAGAGTCCCCGGGTCAAACCGTGGAAAAGGACGGCAAGCTTTATAAAGAATATTTCGGTTCTGCATCCGAATTTCAAAAAGGCGAAAAGAAAAACGTGGAAGGCAAAAAGATGTACGTAGAGCATAAAGGCGCTTTACAGGACACACTGACGGAAATGGAACAGGATCTTCAGTCGGCTATCTCCTACGCAGGCGGAAGAAGATTGGAAGCCATTCGAAATGTGGATTATGTAGTTGTTAAGAATTCCATCTTTAATGGAGACAAAGTTTACTAATATATGGATGAAAGATGAACAGGAGCCCTCCTGTTCATCTTTTTTTACGTAAAGTTAACTAAATAATTTTCTCTATTTCAGGAAAACTAACTATACAAATAATCTCTAGGAGGTCATCTACATGG
Organism: Virgibacillus sediminis; assembly: GCF_042643265.1. NCBI lineage: Bacteria > Bacillati > Bacillota > Bacilli > Caryophanales > Bacillaceae > Virgibacillus > Virgibacillus sediminis. The sequence goes on from NZ_JBHRRZ010000039.1 coordinate 13,385, forward strand.
GCATTATGGGTGAAGCACCACAGAATGAGCCATTGCATTCCGGTGAGGTCTTCCATTTATGGTCCTATTTGCATTCAGCCAAAGAGGCGTTGGTTACTATGCAAGTACTTATCAATCACACGGGAGACCACGATTTGAAAATTCTTCTTGAGGATTTGCTGGAAAATGGATTCGTTCAGGAGGAACAGCAGGTGGAAGCTCTTTTGAAAGAAACAGGTATTCGTCTGCCCCCTGCCCCGCCTGACCGTCCAAATGTCGAACTGCAGGATATCCCGGCTGGTGCCCGGTTCAATGACCAGGAAATTGCCCGGCTGGTCCAAAAGGAACTTTTCAGCGGAAAAATGCTGTGCAGCTATGTAACAGGCATCTCCATCCGGGAGGACATTAAGGCAATGTTCGGGGAGTTCCATACGGAAAGAGAAGAGTATGAATTAAAGTTGTTGAAAGTGACCAAAGAAAAGGGATGGCTTACAGCCCCTCCCATTAATATTAAATAGAAACATTCTTGATCATGTAAAAGGAGTGGAGGAGAAGTGAAACAAAAAAATAAAAATATGGCCATCGCCGCCATTGGGTCCATACCATTAATGATGACACTGGGAAATTCCATGTTGATACCTATTTTCCCACAGATGAAATCTTCATTGGACCTCTCCCAGTTCCAGGTAAGTATGACTATTACTGTATTTTCCATTGCGGCGGCAATCTTCATTCCCATTATCGGCTATTTATCCGACAGGTTCTCCCGAAAGATTATCATTCTCCCCTCCCTAATTTTGTTTGGCCTTGGCGGTTTATTGGCCGGTTTCGGTGCTGCGGTATTTTCTAATTCCTATGTATGGATTTTGATAGGCAGGTCTCTGCAGGGAATTGGTGCAGCAGGAACTGCACCGATTGCCATGGCTTTAACGGGAGACTTGTTCAAAGGTGGAGAACAAAGTCGGGTGCTGGGTATCTTCGAGGCTTCTAATGGGCTGGGGAAGGTCTTATCCCCCATACTCGGTGCTTTAGTAGGCTTGATTGCCTGGTTTTCCGTATTCTTTGTCTTTCCTGCCTTCAGCCTTATATCGGCAATCCTTGTTTGGCTGTTCATAAAAGAAAAAAGCAACCGTCAGGCTCCTCCTCCCTTTCCAAAATATGTACGAGGCCTATTAAGTGTCTTCAAGCACGAGGGACGCTGGTTGTTCACCACGTACCTGGCTGGGGGGACCTGTCTGTTTACATTATTCGGCATCCTTTTTTTCCTATCGGATACATTGGAACAGAAATATTCTATAGATGGAGTCCTGAAAGGCTTTATTCTGGCCATCCCTTTGTTGGTCATGGTAACAACCGCTTATATAACCGGAACCCGGATCGGCAAGAATCTAGAAAGAATGAAAAAACTGGTGGTCACCGGATTAGCACTCATGACTCTTTCTTATGCACTGCTGGTGTTTTTTGAAAAAATTGTCCCTTTTCTTGCCGTTCTCGCAATCAGCAGTGTTGGTGCAGGGCTGGTGCTTCCCTGTGTAAACAGCATTATTACAGGAGCAGTCGGGAAGGAGCGTAGGGGCTTTGTCACTTCTTTATATGGTTCCGTCCGGTTCCTTGGGGTAGCACTGGGACCTCCTGTGTTTTCCAGACTTATGGACTGGTCGAAAGCCGGAATGTTTTTATCCATTGCAGCTTTTACACTGCTGGTTGGCCTTCTCGTGCTGTTCCTGCTTCATGTTAAGGGCAAGGATGGTAAAGAGAAAAAGAATACACCCGTTCGCTATAAATATTTATGAACAAGTTGCTATGTCTTTTTCCTGAATGCCAGGGTGTATACGGGTTGGAAATTGAGCTGGCAAATCAAATCAACCACCTTCGTCGAAATCCATTGGCTGATGAGGGCGAGGAAGATCAGTTTCAAGTCAATAATCAGGGCCGTTATCAAGAAAATGCAAGCATTCAGAAGAAACAGCGGTCTTCCCGGCAGTATATCCCTCCCAGAGGAAATCATTAGAGCAACCACACCTATTCCTCCATTGGAGACGCCCTGACGCATGAGAATCCCTACCCCCGTCCCTAAAAAGACCGATCCGATGATCAGGTCATAAATTAAATGCCGATTGGCAATAAGGTCTTGATGCTGAAAGAAGTTGATTGATAAGGACGTAACAGTAATGCCTACCACTGTCCATACAACAAACCTCTTACCGAAATAGTTGACAGCCAGCAGCAAAAATGAAAAGTTGACGATCCAAAGAGCGGCACCCATTCCCAAACCGAATAAATAATTCAGCAAAACAGCTATCCCTCCTGCACCCCCGGAGGGGATGAAATGAGGAAAAAGAAACAAGCCCATTCCGAATCCCTGTACAGCGCCGCCAAAAATAACTAGTCCACTTTTAAGTATGAATCGATTCATTAGGTCCCCCCTCCCCGTCCTGTGTATGGACAACCTCTGACCATTGTATGTCCGGGGAAGCAAAAACATGAATTAGCAGGGATACCGGAAGCAGGCAGAATGACCTGCGCAGTTAGAATCTTTTCCTTGGGTTTACCAGGGCTTTATCTACCAAATAAAAATGACCATGCACTTGGCGGTGTGGTCATTTTTAATATTCTTTATTTAACTTTCTTTTTCCGCCCCAGCATAAGCAAGAGCGTTCCTGCAGCCAATCCTCCTGCAATTAGCGGTTCTTTTTTCAGCTTATTATCTCTTGTGTAGAAGGTATCTTTTAGGACAAGGTTCATATTCTGCGGACGTTCGGCGAGACGGCGCATAAAATAGCCGAACCAGTCGGTGCCGAATGGAATATATGTGCAGAAATTATACCCTTCCTCTGCCAAGCCAAACTGCATATCGTTCCGGAAACCATAAAGCATTTGAAACTCAAACTTATCTTTAGAGACATTATTCTCTTTGATAAAATCCTTCAACTCACTGATAATCATATGGTCATGGGTCGCGATGGAGGTGAATGCATCTCCAAGCAAGCGCTGTTTGGCAATATTCAGGAAGTTTTTATCGATGTCCCGCTTGTCCTGATAGGCTACATCCGCACTCTCCTTGTAAGCACCCTTCACAAGACGAAGACGTACGTCTTTCAACTCCTCCAAATCTTCCTGGGTACGGAACAGATAGGATTGGATCACTGTCCCAACGTTTTTATATTCTTCCCTGAGCTGTTTCAGCACATCCAATGTCTGTTGATAGTGGGAGTAATCTTCCATATCAATATTGATGAACAAATCATAACGGTCAGCAACTGCGAGAATCTCTTTCATATTCTCCATACAGAATGACTGATCGATGTCCAGGCCGAGTTGGGTCAATTTCACCGACAAGTGACAATCAAGGCTGTCCTCATGAATTTTTTCCAGGATATGAATACATTCATCCTTTGCTTCCAATGCTTCTTTCTTTTCCGTGACAAACTCTCCCAGATGGTCTAATGTGCAGCAGATACCCTGCTTATTCAATTCTTTTACGGTATCAGCTACACTTTCCATATTCGTCCCAGCAACAAATTTATCAGCTCCCAGGCGAAATCCCCATTTTTTTGCATTTTCATTCAATATTCTATTATTTGATAAGCCTATAAAAAAGTTCTTTGTCAAATTAGACATATCCAGCAGCTCCTTTATCTAATTGCTTATAATTATACAAAAAAATGTATAAATACACAATGATATTGTAATAAAAATCCCACTTGCAGTCTCCTGCCAAGTTGGAATAGGCACTGCCAAAGCTGTAACCGCTTACCCAATCTGTATAATATATTAATAGTTGCAGCGGGTTGTTCCACGCCGCAACTATTCATTATCTTATTGTATGCAATTAGAATGCTTGGGAAAGCGTCTTAGCTTCCAGGAAGTGCTGCAGGTAATCTGGTCCGCCTGCTTTGGAATCTGTCCCGGACATCTTGAATCCGCCAAATGGCTGGTATCCAACAATAGCACCAGTACATCCACGGTTGAAATAAAGGTTACCAACATGGAAGTCATAGCGTGCACGGTTCAAGTGTTCACGATTATTGGAAATTACAGCGCCAGTTAAACCATATTCGGTATTGTTGGCAATGTCCAACAGCTCATCAAAGTCGTTTGCTTTCGTAAAAGCAACGACTGGCCCGAAGATTTCCTCCTGCATCAGGCGGGCCTCTGGATCAACATCTTTGAAGATCGTCGGATGGACAAAATAACCTTTCGAGTCGTCAGTTTCGCCACCGAAGACTAGTTCTCCTTCTTTCTTGCCAATCTCGGTATATTCTTTGATTTTGTCGAACTGCTTCTGGTTTACAACAGCCCCCATATATGCATTTTCTTCTGCCGGGTTGCCGACAGTGATTTCTTTTGCCTTGTCGATCGTTTTTTCAAGTACTTCATCATATACATCTTTGTGAATGACGGCCCTAGAACAGGCGGAGCATTTCTGACCGGAAAATCCGAATGCAGAGTAAACAATGGACTCAGCAGCAAGATCGAGATCTGCATTGTCATCAACAATGATCGTATCCTTACCGCCCATCTCAGCAATCACGCGTTTCAAATGCTTTTGTCCCTCCTGTACCTTGGAAGCACGCTCAATAATTCGTGTACCAGTGGCACGGGAACCAGTAAAGTTGATGAAGTGTGTGCTTGGATGATCTACCAGATAGTCTCCGATTTCTGCTGGATCCCCTGGCAAGAAGCTTACAACCCCTTTTGGAAGTCCCGCCTCTTCCAGAACTTCAACCAATTTATAAGCGATGACCGGTGTATTCTCGGATGGTTTCAAAAGAACTGGGTTACCGGCAACAATTGGTGCAACAGTAGTACCTGCAACAATAGCAAAGGCGAAATTCCATGGCGGAATAGTGACACCTGGCCCCATTGCTTGATAGAAGTAAGTGTTCTCTTCACCCACACGGTCATTGATTTCTTTGCCCTTAGCAAGTTCGATCATATGACGGGCATAATATTCCATGAAGTCGATTCCCTCTGCTGTGTCCGCGTCAGCCTGCCCCCATGGTTTGTTGCCGTCGTATACCAGCCATGCAGAGAACTCATGCTTGCGGCGGCGAACAATAGCAGCGGCTCTATATAAAATTTCAGCACGTTCTACAGCTGTCCATTTTCTCCAAGTTTTGAACGCTTCTTCAGCAGATTCCATAGCCTGATCGACATGTTGTTTGGTAGCTTTGGAAACTCTTCCTACGACCTCTTCTTTGTTACCAGGGTTATAGGATACTAGTTTATCATCCGTAAATATTTTCTCGCCATTGATGACCAATGGATAGTCCTGGCCAAGCTGCCCTTTGACTTGTTCCAGTGCTGCTTCAAACTCCTTACGGTTCTGCTCTACAGAGAAATCTGTGAATGGTTCGTGTTTGAATGGTAATACCAAAATAAAAACCTCCTATATTTTTTATGAAAATCCTTCTCACAATCAACTAAGATAAATTATACAAAGAAATTAAATTACCCCCACCACTTATATATAAGCAAAAAATATGCCAACCTCATGCATTTTAACTATTTTTTTCTAAAAAAAATTTGGAACCCCTTATTTGGTAAGGGCTTACAATTTATAAAAAATTTTTTCTAGAGAAAATTAAAGCACATTTATTTCCAATTAACTCGAGTTTTGTTTACAAAATTGTAAAACATCTTTACACTAAGGTTAACACATTAGTTAACAATGTTAACACTATACAAATAAAAGGAGGCCTCTGCCGATGACGAATATTCTTGCCTACTTGGAAGCCGTTCTGGCTGCTGAAGATGACGCTATAACTATAGTAGGGACTGATAAAAAGGTACTCTTCTGGAACGAAGCTGCGGTTCGGACCTACAACATAAATAGCGAGGATATTATTGGCCGCCCTATCCACGAATTCTTTGACAAAGATGATTTAATGATTTTCAAGGTGTTGGAAACAAGGGAACCGGTACAGAGCAATTACCACCGGCCACGCAAGGATAAACATGTCGTCCTGAATGCTTCGCCTATTTTTGATCAGCAGGAGGAACTGATCGGTGCCATTGCTGTAGAACGGGACATCACCCAAATTGTCAAATTGAATGACAATCTCCAGACAACCAACACGGAGTTGAATGAGCTTCGGCAAATAGTCTATACAAATAACGATGAAACGCCTTTTTCCAAACTGCGAGGGAAGAGTGAAGCACTGCAGCAGACCATTCAAATTGCCATGAAGGCGTCCAAGACGGATGCGACTACCTTGATATTGGGAGAAAGCGGAACAGGTAAAGAAGTATGTGCAAGGGCTATTCATGAAGCCAGCCCTCGCAGCGAAGGGCCATTCATCCCAGTCAACTGCGGTGCTATCCCTGCCGCTTTATTTGAAAGTGAGCTCTTTGGTTATGAAGGTGGAGCTTTTACTGGTGCAGAAAAGAAAGGGAAGAAAGGGAAAATCGAAATGGCTAACGGCGGGACCCTGTTCTTGGACGAAGTCGGGGAATTGCCTCTGGAAATGCAGGTAAAGCTCCTCCGAGTCCTTCAGGAAAGTGAGTTATACCGGGTGGGAAGTTCAACTGGTACCCCCGTTAATGTGCGTTTCATTGCCGCAACCAACCAGGATCTTGAATCCCGCATGGAACAAAAGCTGTTCCGGTCTGATCTGTTTTATCGCTTGAATGTCATTCAAATCACCATGCCTCCACTGCGTCAGCGGATCAATGACATTCCTGAGCTTACCCAGAATTTTTTGAAACACTTTGCTTCCCAATATCAGGTGCCTGCCCCTACTCTTGAGAAGGAAGCTATGGAGGCCATGCTGCAATATCATTGGCCCGGAAATGTAAGAGAGCTCCGTAATATAGTGGAACGGATACTCATCCTCTCCGATTCCTCTATCATTAGAAAACAGGATCTTCTCAGCTTTTTTCAACCGGCAAGCCAACAGGAAAGCAAACCTCTTCCGTTCCATGCACCATCCCTCCCTGCCGAAAAGGAAAACATAGAAAAAATGCGGCTGGAAGAAGCACTACAGCAGGCCGGAGGAAATAAAACAGCTGCCGCGCAGATGCTTGGTATCTCACGAGTAACGCTCTACAATAAAATGCGTAAATATGGTGTTATTAATTATTGATCGGTACAAAGCCGGAGTACTGCTAACCTGTACTCCGGCTTTTCATATGGAAAGCCGCTCGTCGAACCACTCCATACAGTAAATAATGCTAAGTATATAAAGAGCCCGACTAAGCACTGCAGCCATCGGATATCGGACTCCTGTATGATCACTTAATCATATGAATGGTTAATGGAATGCGATAATGTTCCCCTTGGTATGATTTTACTGCAGCAATAATGGTAAAAATAAGTGCGAGAATACCAAGAATTATGAGAAAAACGATACCCACCAATACCAGGACAAGTATGCCCGCAACAACGCTGTAAATAGTGTAGGAAATCAAAAAATTGAAATACTCCTTGCCATGATAATCAACGAACTCCGACTGATCACGTTTAACGAGCCAAATGATCAGAGGTCCGAGTACAGGAAAGAAAAAACTTACGAGATAAATAAGCATGGCAAACAATCTTTCGTCATTTGTCGGCAATTATAGCCACCTCCTTCATTTCATGCTCTATCAGTATATCTTATGTGGCAAGAACTGTGACATACTTAACTAATAAAAGCCCAGCAAATAATCATCTCTTCACCTTACATTCTGCCATATATATGACAAAGTGATAGGTCTTAGTGAACATGGATTAAACAGAATGAATGCCTGTTTTATAAATCCCATTTATAATTAGACTAAGAAATGGACAGTCAGTTGATGCCGGGAGGGAAATGAATGGAACCACTGATAAGATTGCTGACGGAAGAAGACTATCCGCTTGTGAAAGGAATGGTAACAGGACTGGAAGATGATTACGTGGTACGGATATTTGACAAACTGTCTCGTGACCAAAATCGGATGTTCGGCCTGTTTATGGAGGGACGGCTGGTTAGCCTAAGCGGCTATTCCATCTATGCTAATCGGTATGCCATGCTTGGCAGATTGCGCAGCCATACAGCATATAAAGGATATGGCTACTCTACTCAGCTAATGAAGCATATGCTGGATGAGGTCTTTAAACAAGAGGAGATTCAGTGGGTCGGTGCCAATACACAGGAACATAATTTCCCCGCCCAGCGTGTCATCGAAAAAGTCGGCTTGACACCTCAAATAGCATTGCATGGAGCTGTAACTGATCATGTCAATACCCTGCATGGCGGAAACACACCATGGGGAAAAGTGGACAGTCTGGATAGAAAAAAAGATTGGATAGAGAAGGCCTTTATACAGCCAGAAAGAATTTTCCCGTACGAATGTTACTACCCTTTTCCTAGTTCCTTTGATCTTTTCCCTGATGGCCTCCTCAAGCAATGGAACTTCTACGAGAATGAGGAAGGCACACGTATGTTGATTACGAAATATGATCAGAAAAAGAATCATTACCTGCATACCGTTTATCCGTGGAGCGACTTCATGAAACAGCCTGGATTATGGGAAACCATTTCCCTGGACTTCAATCAGCTAAAAGAGCAAACAGGAGGAGAGAGCACCTATATTTGGATGGATATGACAAAACAAGAAGCCAGCACCCTTCCAGACGATCATTCATTCAATCTTCCCTCTCCTTGGATTCTCTATGGAATCGATAGGCCAAAATGGCAAAGCATGAGAATTCATACCGGTATACCCAGCCGGTGAGTTCAGCATAAACGGACATCTTTTAGGGAATACCAGTTAATGGAATGCAGTTTTAATAAAAGGAGGACACCCTTTGCGTCTATGGCATGAACAGCTGATTCCCTATCTTCCACGACAGCAGCTCCTCGGGCAGCACCGGGAATGCTGCGCTCTGAGAGGTAAGGGTTGGGGAAAACCCCATGCTACCGTTAATTATATATTTAACCATTCTCCTTACAGGCTTTTTCTTTATCACCGGGAAATCATGATGGAGATGGACAAACGGGGCTATCGACATGATCCCCTATGGGATGATCCATATTATCGTGGGAAAAACTCTCCAAACCATACGGAAGCGAGCCTCTATCAAAAAGAGACAAAGTTGAAGATCAGCTTTCCAATCTACCCCGAGCATAATAAAAGCTACCTGGCAGAATGCCTCGCCAACCTTCACAGTAAGGGTGTTGAACTGCCGGCCTGCCTCTCTTCGCCTAATGAATAAGGATTTACCGCCCACCCTATCAGGAGGAAAAGGAAAACACTGTATATCGGCCCTGTTGGAAGAGGGTGGGACATAACGGAAGGCCATCACCTGTCCGTGAAAAGTGAATTAAATTTCCGAAGCTGTTATCTCCACGAAACAAATTTCTGTTCCATTCGTTTCCTCTTCTAACTAGACTCATTTTGCCCAACCTCTTCTCAAGTAAAATATTCCAGTTTTGCTTCCGGAAAGAATCGGTTAATGTAACTGCCTAGCGTGTCTTTAATATCCTCCTGTTCTTGATTGGTATATACATACTTTCCAATTCCATACCTTCCCCATTTCCATTTTCGCTTAGACTCATCCAACTCCAGCTTTGTCATCGGGTAGTTCTGTTCAATAACTCGCTTGGCTGGCTTCGTAAAACGATGCTGAATCATTTCGAACGTTAAATCTCTTTTGGCAAAGGCGGGAAGAGCCGCTTCCAACTTTTCAAACATTTCATGATATCCTTCCTTCCAGCCTTCATGCAAATAAATCGGAGCAACAATGAAGCCCAGCGGATAGCCGGCTTCCGCCACTTTGACCGCCGCTTCGATCCTTTCGGAGAGCCTGGAAGTTCCTGGCTCAAAGTATTTGATGATATAGTCATCATTGATACTGAAGCGGAAACGCGTATGGCCATTATGCTTTGCATCAAGCAGATGGTCGACGTGGGCAAACTTTGTTACGAAACGAAGCTGGCCATGTTCCGATTCTCCAAAATACTCAATTGCCCGCTTCAACGTATGAGTCAGATGGTCGACCCCTACGATATCAGAGGTGCAGGATGCCTCAAACCGTGTGGGTTCGGGCGCTCTCTCCCGCATATATCCCTCTGCGGCATCAAATATTTCTTCTACGTTCACATATGTTCGAATATATGGCTTGGAGCCCATGGTCGTTTGTAGGTAACAGTAATGGCAGTGACCCATACAACCAGTAGCAAATGGAATGGCATATTCAGCAGATGGCTTGGAGGTATCGAACTTCAGTGTCTTTCGCAGGCCAACCACTAAGGTGGATTTAGCCGTACGGTATTTCTGAAAATGGTTTTCGCCTGGAAGATTACGAATCTGGTTATGGGAAGTGGTTTGGCGAATTTCAATTCCCATTCCTTCAAATTTATCAACCAGCTGCTTTCCAAGCGGATACTCAAGTGCACGAGGTTCTACATAGACAAGCTGAGGGACGAATGGCTTAACCATAATAATCCTCTATTTCCGGAGAGCCGAATGCTTCCTGATAAGCCTGTTCCGCTTCCCTTTCCGAATGGAAAACTGCAAATTGGCCATCGAATGGAAAATAGGTCTCATGAGCAAAAAGCGCCAATTCTGACGGCTCTTCGGGGTTCTCGACCACAGCCGCTTGTTGTACATGGGCAACATCCTGTGCATGCGGATTGCGGATAATAATATAGACTACTTCTCCCGGTCTGAATTGTTGTTCCATTTTCTCACCTGACTTCCTATTGTTTGCTTTTTAGTCTGTACGGTTGAAAATGGTTTATGTATAGTTGAACCTTTTCGGTATTCTTTCTGTAACAAAAATGTAAATTTGTTGTTAATTCCAGTTTAGAAAAAGCTCGGAAGGGTACTTAACAATTAAAAGAAAAAAATACCAATGTGCAGGTGATGAATATGAGATATCAAACGTTGACCAATAAAAATTTGGTTATTGAAATAGAAGAACAGGAACTCGCTATGTTGGCTGAGGCTCTTGAAAAATCAAACCCGGACATGAAAATTCTCAGTGAATTGGATCAGATCCTTTTCGCCTATCATAGGGAACTGGAAGACAAAGTGAGTTGAACGCTTTGACAATTATGTGACATCAGCATGCCGGAAAATTTCTTATGTTCATTGGGGTTGTGTTTTTTTATTATTGCCATCATGAAAAATGACAGGAAAATATTGAGACCAGATCTATAACCAGTAAAGATTGCCGCTGCTTTTACTCTCAAAGAACAGTCTAACTCCTCTCACATTAAAACCCGCCTGGTATCAGCAGATTCACGCTATCCTTATTTCGCATTTTACCCTTTTGTCTTAAGATAATTTCTTCGCAAGGAGTGTGTCATAAGAAAATTAAACTCGAACTTATCATATCCAAATGTTCCTTATCGCTCCAAAGAAGAAAATAGTTATATATGTCTCCGGAAATATTTACCGGCTGCGGATATTGAACAATCAAAGCAGCTTGGTTGCGCATTTCAGCCGGTTGATCCGCCGACGGATAGATCAAGCAGGCTTCCTGTCCTTGGATGGAGCTGGAAATAATTTTTGGGGCGGAGCCATATGGCTGTAATGGATGGAAAGCCTCATTTCTACAGACAACGGGAAGCGGCTCTTCCGAACGGATCGCGGAGATCTGGAAAAAACCATCTACTCCTTCATACCTTAATTGGGTTACCCTTTCCCAGTGCCGTGGGTATTTCAATTGAATCAAATAATCTCGGTTGGTGTATATTCGCCAATCATCCAACTTTAATGCCGGCGACCATTGCAAAGAAACAATCGATTCAGCTTCCGTCAACCGAATTGGTACTGGATGCCCTCTTGCTATTTTCCATATAGCGGTTGCCCTGTCCTCGTTTCCGCAGTCTGATAGATAAGCAATTTCCATACTGTCCGGAGACCAAGTGACAGGAGTGGAATAGCAATCGGAAATAGCACGAGTCCTATCTTCCCTGCCGTATCTGTTGACCGTCCGAATTAAGGAATAATAACCGACAGATTCAAATGCAGTAGCACTATAGGTGATGTATAAGGAATCCGGAGACCAGACAGGATTGTAATTCTTCGAAAGCGGGCCTCCTGCCACTTCATACATATTACCGGTAGTGAGGTCTAGAAGATAAATTAACGAGATACTAACGCCAGGAGTAGTGTATAATACAGCAGTTCCGTCCGGTGATACCCTTACGTTATTATATCTTCCGCCTGTATTGCGGGTGATTTGGCGCTTGCCGGAGCCGTCAGGCCGAATTATGAACAGTTGGCTTATCCCTGCTGTGTCCGGAGCCTGGTACAACAGCTGTCTTCCATTGGGAAGCCATTGGACATCGGTGGCACCATGCTGGGGAATTCTTTCTGCATGATGAGTTCTTACATCGTACAAAATAATTTCTCCCTTTTTCACGTAGGTCAGCTTCCGGCTGTCCGGCGACCAGTCCAGATAAATGCCAAAGGTATCTTCAAGGAAGTCAATCTCAGCCGTTCGATCCTGAATCAAGTCAACTACATAAAGAACACCACTTCTACCTACAAAGGCAATCTTTGTTCCGTCTGGAGCCCAATAGGGAACAGAATAAACAGCACCCAAGCCGTTGGTTATTCTACGATCGCGTCCGTCCGCTAGTACATACACCCATAAATCATACCCGGTGCCACGTTCGGCAAAATAAGCTATTCCTCCCTTCCCACCAGGAGGAGCATATGGTATGATCAGCCGCATGCCAGGATAGATATTGTAGGAAGGGAGCTGGTTAATTCTGGCGATTAAATCATACCGGGCCTGATCACCAGTCCCGACATTAAAACGGTTTGCCAGCTGAAACAATGTGTCACCCGGACGGACGAAATAATAAGGAACACCCGGAGGAATCCTTAACAACTGGCCAACTTGTATGGTGTATGGCGGCTGCAGCCGATTTGCCTCGATAATGGTAGAAGAAGGCACACGGTAACGCTGGCTTAATGAATTAATCGTATCTCCAGCCTGAACTCGGTACCTTTCCACCCCTGGCGGTATAGATATCTGCTGACCTGGATGAATCATATACGGTGGCTCCATATTATTGGCTGCAATCACCGAATCCACCGGAAGTGCCCAACGGCTTGCTATCAGACTCACTGTATCTCCTGAACGGACAGTATAAAAGAACTGCATAGCTACTCCCCCATCCTTTAACTGCTCTCCCCGTTGTGAAATGGAGGGAGAATACTATAACGTATCACGGGAGGCAGCAAAACATGCATAAATGTATAAAAAGTCTTTACTCTTCCTTTGCCTTTTCAATTAAAATCCTCAAGGGTGCAGCAAATAGTAAGCCGGCTGCTGCCAGCCCGAGGAAGACAGCCGAATAATCCATCCAGACAATTTCTCCCCCTATAAGTGCATCTGTCAAAACACGGAGAGTGGTAAGAATCACAGGAAACCCCAATGTCCAAAACAGCGTTAATTTCCAGCCATAACTCACTCTTTGACCCCCTTTTACCTGATGCTGGCATATTTTTCTTAATTTTCATTCCATTATACCATAAAATCACTGTTCACGCTAAGTTCATAAGGAGAGAAGCTGAACTACCTACTATTTAACATAAGGGAATGTTTAAAGAGGAGGGCTATTTAGAACCAATAACTACAATCAAAAAAACGGACACTGCCCATGCCATGTCCGTTTTTTTGGCTGATATGTTTATTCACCTGCAAGCTGTAATGCTGTATCCATACTTTTCACGTCCACCTGCAATTGTTGATTAGGATTGTATGGATCATAATACCCTTTATCCTTCATGTAGTTGAATATCTGCTCATGGATATCGATAACTTCCTCCAGCTGCGCTTCAAGCAAATGCCTGATTTCCGGTGTACCTGATTCTGTTATCGCGAGAGCATAATTCCTGATCTCAGCCTTGGCAGCCACTAGAATATCTGTAGCAATCACTTGGTCGGTCATTGGTGCCATCCCGGTGATTTTCTCCAATATCTTATTCACTGGAAACCTCTCCCTCCGTCAAATTATCCCTCAACGCCTGCAAATGGCGTACATGCATATCTGCGTCTTGCTGCATGATTGCTTTTAAATGATCGTCTGATACGAGTCCTCTCATTAAAGAAGCTTTGGTCAGGCATAGACTTTTGAATGACAGAAGCTCCTGCAGTTCCAAGCTTTCATGTACTCCAAGTTTATTCTGCATTCCTATTCTCCTCCTGTCTGATTTATTGCCATGTCCGCATTCCTGACATCTTTTTCAATCTGTTTTGATATGTCGTAGGAATCATACAGTCCATGTTCCTGCATGAATGAATAAATCTGTTCCTGATGCTGGATTGCCGTCCGCAATTCCTCCCGCAGCAAGGAACGTATGTCCGAAGAGGTTGTCTCGGAGATTGCCGTTGCTATATCCTTGATGCCCGCTTTTGACTCAAACAGCATATCTGTTACGATGGTTTGATCCTTTTTGCTCAACTGATTCCCTTCCATGAATCATGCTCCTTTCAGGATTGCTTCAACTCGGGTGTAGCAGTTTCCATAAGTTCTTTCATTCGGCTGATACTTAGGTTTCCCTGTTTCATACTCTGCTCAACTATTGTCTGTAATTCTGGATGTTCGACCTGCTGGAGCCTTGCCTTTGACTGGGCATGGCATACCACCTTAAAACGGAGCAGTTCCTGAAGGTCGACCACTTCATGTACCCCATACTTTCCACTTTCCATCTTCCTCACCTCCAGAAGTTTTCGGTTTATTTTTTGTATGTCGTAAGAATCTATTCTCCTTCTCCTGAGATTTATTTTAGTTCAAGTGAGGCGAAAAGAAGCTGGATTGGAGAGTGCAGGCTGTGTCGAAGAATGTCAACTGGCAGAGAAAAGCTTTCCATAAACTCATATCTGCTGTCAAAAAGTATCGAGGCGTCCGCTTTCTCTATTTTTTGATAATATTAGACGTAATCCGCCAGTTATGTTTTAATAAGTGTATCCCTCGCATTTAAACTACAGCAGGTTCAATAAAGCCTTGATATATTCAGAGGAGGAACAATATGAAACAAGTAAAGGAAATACTGAAGATTGGAAGCGCTTTTATCGGGGTGCTTGTCGGAGCAGGATTCGCTTCCGGGCAGGAAGTTGTCCAGTATTTTACCAGCTTCGGACTCATGGGAATTGCTGGTGGAATACTCGCAACCGCCCTCTTCGCTTTCCTGGGGATGGCTTTAGCGAAGATAGGAAGCCGTATGCACACAACCTCCCATAAGGACGCAGTCTATGAAATCAGCGGGCCGTTCTTCGGAAGAATTATTGATTACGTCCTGATTTTCACTTTGTTTGGAGTCGGAGTGGTAATGCTCGCGGGAGCGGGATCCAACATTAGCCAGCAATTCGGACTCCCGGCATTCGTGGGAACTACTTTGATGGTAGTACTAGTATTTCTAACCGGTGTTCTGAGAGTGGATCGGGTGATTTCCGTAATCAGCAGTATCACGCCCTTCCTTATTCTATTCGTAATAATAATTTCTATCTATAGCCTATCTACTATAGATGGATCTCTTATAGAACTTGACTCGATTGCCAAAGAGCAGTACACCACATTGCCGAACTGGTTCATATCTGCTGTTAATTACGTTTCATTCAATACAGCTGTCGGTGCGTCCATGACGCTGGTAATGGGCGGCGCTGAAAGAAATGAGAAAACAGCGGCACTCGGGGGGCTTGCAGGAGGACTCGGACTTGGGGCTTTGATTGTGCTCAGCCATTTGGCTATTTTCTCCAAAATTGATACAGTAGGCGGTATGGAGATTCCGATGCTTGGCATAGTCGATCAGATATCCCCTATTCTCGGCAGCATTATGGCCATTGTCCTATTTGCCATGATTTTCAATACAGCCGTCAGCATGTTCTTTTCCTTTTCTGCACGCTTTATGGAAATCGGAACGAACAAATTTAAAATATTTTTAGCGGCAACACTAGCTGTCGGATATATTGCAAGCTTCATAGGATTTACCGATCTTCTAAGCATTTTCTATCCGCTTATCGGTTATCTCGGCCTATTCTTGTTTGTTGCATTGATTGTGGCTCTATTCCGGCTGGATACCCTGGCCAAAAGAAAATCTGACCAGAACAACCTGAGAAAGTCAGTTAAAAAAACCGCGAAGTAGTCATTGCAACACTGCTTCGCGGTTTTTTTGCCTATTTTGTGATTAAGCCTTTCTTTGAGGTTATCTCTCCATTTTTAATATAGATACGCGGCACCCTTTTACCGATCAGACAAACAGTCTCATAATGGATGGTTCCCATCAGATCGGCAATCTCGGCTAAGGGTACATACCCCTCTTTCTTCTCACCAAACAAGGTAACGATGGTCTCCCTGTCGACCCCGGACATCCCAGTTACGTCGATCATGGACTGATCCATACAGATTCTACCGACTATTCTTGCCCTTTTTCCATTTACCGTGACGTCTCCTCTGTTGGAAAGCAGCCGGGAGAAGCCATCCGCATACCCGACAGGAATAGTGGCGATCCTTGCATCCTGTTCGGGTTCATAGGTGCATCCATAACTGATCGGTTCTCCTGATTTCACTGTCTTGACCAGCACTGGCTTTGTCTTCACACTCATTGCCTGATGCAAACTGATTTTTTCCCGAAGATGCTCCTCCGGGTACAAACCGTATAAACTGATTCCGACACGCACCATATCCAGATGCATTTCTGGGTAGGCGATAGTGCCAGCACTGTTACAGCAATGCCTGATTGGAATTCGGCCGCCAACCTCTTCCAAAGCGTTCACCACGGACATAAACCGTCCAAACTGCTTGTTAGTATAAGATGGGTCTGTATTATCTGCATCAGCAAAATGGGTGAAGACCCCTTCCAGCTCAACATAGTCGGACTTAAGCATATTGGCGAGTTCGATGGCTTCCTCTTTCTCCTGAAGTCCAATCCTGTTCATCCCCGTGTCAATTTTAAGATGGACACGCACCTTTCGTTTTTGTTCCGCTGCCGTCTCTAAAATGCTTTTCGCCACCTCCTGTGTATAAACAGTAAGAGCGATATCATGCTTGACGGCCATATGAACAGCCTCCGGCGGTGTATAACCAAGCACAAGCAGAGGGAAATCTATTCCCGCTTCGCGTAGCACCAGTGCCTCATCAAGGATTGCGACACTCAAGTAGTCCGCCCCAGCCTCAATCGCCGTCTCTGCCACCTCGACGGAACCATGTCCGTAACCATCCCCTTTTACTACGGCCATCAGTTTTGTTCCCGGCTGAATATGATTTTTAAAAGCAGCGGTATTTCCGCTGATTGCATCCAAGGATATTTCTGCCCATGTCGGGCGGTAACTTCCGTATTCCATGTCTTTACCTCCACGCTATAAATTCAGTTGTGAATCCATTTGAATACCCTTAAAAGGACTGCTTACAACCAATCTATTTATTACTTTAACATGTTTACTATAATAGCGGGAAGCATGGAAAGATTTTCTGCAATGCTCAAAAACCCTTCTGCGTCAACAGAAGGGCATGATAATCTAACTACTCGAGGGATTTGATTGCTTCTTCGGCCGGAATATAGTTGTAGCCGAGATCCCTGGCAACTGACTCATATGTTATTTTTCCGCCGGCAACATTGACCCCTGTTCGGATAGGAGCACTTTCTTCCACCGCTCGGCGAACGCCTTTAGCAGCTATTTGCTGTGCATATGGAACAGTGACATTGGTAAGCCCGACTGTTGCAGTTCGAGGAACGGCGCCCGGAATGTTCGCAACAGCATAGTGCAGTATCCCATGCTTCTCATAAATCGGGTCATCATGTGTTGTCGGGTGATCGACCGTTTCAAAGTTACCTCCCTGGTCGATTGCTACATCCACTATTACAGACCCAGGTTTCATTGATTTGACCATATCTTCTGTCACCAGTTTCGGAGCTTTTGCCCCTGGTATGAGCACAGAACCAATGACCAAATCGGATTCCTTTACCGCTTCTGCAATATTATAAGGATTGGACATTATGGTCTGGATAGAAGAGCCAAATTGATCATCTAACTGGCGAAGTCTAGCTGGATTTAAATCGATGATGGTGACATCCGCCCCAAAACCGAGGGCAATTTTTGCAGCATTGGTTCCGACCACGCCACCGCCGATAATAGTAACTTTTCCGCGCTTCACTCCAGGTATGCCGCTTAGCAGGACTCCGCTCCCGCCTTCTGACTTTTGGAGATACTGTGCACCAATCTGAGCTGCCATTCTTCCTGCAACCTCACTCATCGGAGTAAGCAATGGAAGTGCATGATTGACAGTAATAGTTTCATAGGCAATTGCTGTAACTTCATGATCTACAAGTGCTTTCGCCAAGCTAGGTTCAGCAGCAAGATGAAGATAGGTAAATAGAATCAAACCTTTACGGAAGTATTGATATTCAGACTCCAGCGGTTCCTTCACCTTCATGATCATTTCTGATTTTCCCCATATGTCGGAAGGGCTTTCAAGGATTTCAGCGCCAGCTTCTCTGTATTCCTCATCTTTGAAATTGCTTCCAAGTCCGGCATTGGTTTCGACCAGTACAGTATTTCCCGATTCTACCAGGTTGACCACTCCAGCAGGCGTCATGGCCACGCGGTTTTCATTATTTTTTATCTCTCTAGGGACACCGATAATCATTCAATCCACTCCTCCATCAAAATATCTATAATATTATCGTATACGTTTTCATGTTTTCTGCATATAGGGAATTTCATAAAAATAGGGTCGTCTATTTGTGATTTTACACAAGTCAAAGACCCTCCTGCATACCTTCTATTTTCAAATCAAGATAGGCTGTCAATTTCTGATCGGGACTCTTAAGGTCGATCGCCCCTATCTCAGCTATCCTTTTCAGCCGGTAATTGAGTGTATTGGGATGAACATGGAGAGATTTCGCAGCTCTGTAGACGTTGCTGTCAAACTCCAAATATTTCTTTAAAGTCTGCAGTAAGGCAGTTTGATTCTTTTGGTCATATTTCCGCAGCCGCTCCAGCTTTTCATTCCTGTACTGGGTGCTCAACTGCATGTCATGAAGGTCTTCAATAAATTGGTAGATTCCTAGCTCCTGGTATAAACAGGTATCCGCCAGTTCGTCTGGAAACTTCCGTTTAAGCTCCAGAACATGCAGCGCTTCACTATAGCTTTTTGGTATTTGACGGACTGACTGGCAAATGTTCCCGCCGGTCCCATGGACAGTATCTATATGCAGGCGTGTGGAAATCAGCTGAATAAACTGTCCTATATATCCTTTCAAATATTGCCCGGTATCCTCTTCTGCTGGCAGTCGTACCAAAAGAAGCAGGTGGTTATGGTCAAACATCCTGCAAACTACCTGGATCTCTCCAAGAGTTTCTGCAAGGTAATTTGCATGCTTTTCAATTGTTTCTGTCACTTCCCCCGGAAATTCCATGATAACCATAGCAAGGCGCCCCTCCAGTTGAATCCCAAGCCTCCTTGCCTGATCTTTCATTTCCTTCATATCATCCAAGTCACCGGTGAGAAGCTGCCAAAAAAAGCCTTTATAACTGGCCGTTACAGTCCTTACTCTGCTGCGGTCTTTCAGCAGGAGATTTTTCACTAGTCGCACTGCTTCCTTTAATAGATGAATCTTATCCTCACTCATTTGCTGACCATCTGCGTGTACCCAAATGAAACCCAGTATTTCATTATTCCGGCGAATCGATACAGCGACACGGTTCCCCAGGCCGACTGATTTAATTTCCGGAATGGCGACAGGTTCGTCATTATCAAATAATTTGGTCATGTAGCCATTTTTCCAAAGGCTGCTGATTACCTTGTCCGGGACCCTCCTGCTCATGATGGTCGCTCGCCTGACGTCGTCAATATCTCCATGATGCTCACTGTAAGAAATTATTTGATGATTTGAATCCTCAATAGTTACTGGACATTCCAGTAATTCCCCAATCCTGTCAGCAAGACTATCCAGTGAATCAAATGCACCCGTCAGTCGTGTTTGCGGTCGATCGTTTGGAGATTTGCACATACCAGCTTCCCCTTCCGTTCTTATGCCTTCATTTTAGCATAAATAGGCAACGTAGCGCTTATATTTTTAGCCGGTCTGCAGGTGGCCTAACTCATGAACTCTTGTACTGAACATTTTGCCTAGTTGGTGTTTCAAGTTAAGCCTATAAATCCTTTGGAGATAGTAAAAAGCAGCCCTCCCATTAGGAGAGCTGCTTTCAATTTGTTAGCTGTATTGGCTGTCCGACTGCTGTGGAGCGGTATTTGTTCCAGTATAGGTTTCCAGCATTTGCTGGGCGTTTTGGTTCATTTGTCCGCCCTGGTTATTCTGATTATTTTGCAGCATATTTTGCAGTGGCTTAGCAATCTGCTGGACCTGCGGGTTATTCATGGCATTCGAAACAGTTTGCGGGAGGCGCTGAAATGTACCGTTTTGCACCCCTCTGGTAATGCCGTAGATTGCAGCCCCTGCCGCGCCTATGGTAAGCAAGGAGGTCATCATTCCTGGACGATTATTCATAGCAGCCTTCATCCTTTATTATTTAGTTTAGCTTCCATTTACAGTTTGAGGAAGCATTTATAGTCTTTTTAATATGGTCGGAAATATACCGTTCGATGATTTCCATTTTTCATGCTCCCATACGAGATCTGTGCTGTAAACAGCGCAAATACAATGCCGCCAGCAGTTAGTTTCTTAACAGGCTGGCAGCATCCCCCTAGCTTATTGAGTGTTGTTTTGTTGAGCTTGCTGCTGTGTCTGTTGTGCCTGCTGAATTTGCTGCTGAGCTTGCTGCAGCTGTTGCTGCGCCTGCTGGAATACCTGGCTTTGCTGACCATTTGTACCCGCCTGAGCCTGTACATTCTGCAAGCCTTGTTGTGCTTGTTGCAGTTGAGCCTGCGCCTGCTGAAGCTGTTGAGGATCTGCGCTTGCCTGAGCTTGTTGTACCGCTTGCTGGGCTTGTTGAACCTGCTGTGCAGCTTGCTGCATCTGCTGCTGTTGATTTTGCTGTGCCATAATGTAAAAACCTCCATCACGATGTTTTGAGCCGGAAGCTCTATCCTTTATAGTGGCGCAAGAGCTGGCTGATTATGTATATGTCTTACAAGAGCAGAGGGGGAGACAAGGCAGTTGCCGTTTACTGCCCAACCTCTTCCAACAACCATTGCTTAAAATCGACTACACGGGGATAGCGGGGTTTAGTGTGAATACCTGTAACAATGAGAGGAGTTACGGAATCCTTTTTATGCAGGGAGCCGTGTCCAGCACCTCCTAGATGAGTCGGCGAGTGTTCAGCGACAAACTCATACCCTGGCATGGCATCAACTATTAGAAAACGCCCCCGATGAGAATGCAGCGCACCGTATAGCCTTGCCAATGCATCCGGGTAATCACCATACTCAATGTCCCCTGTATCAGCTATTGATAGGTCCAATGCTGCCGGATTACCCTTAATATCCCAGTTCTGGCCATATTTATCGCTAAACGTCCCGTCTTGCTGAAAGATCAGCTTTTCCTGTGACTTACCTGCAAATACATGGTTTCCCCTATCATCTTTCCAGGCAATAAAACCTATACGTGGATCCTTTCTTAGAAAAAAGGCAATTTTTTCATAGGTAATCGACTCATCAAGTAAATAGATATAAGCCATCCGTTCATTAACACCTAAAATGACCTGATCTTCCTGTTGCACTTCCTTGCCCGCCTCAGCTACCTGAAACTCCTCCCCAAGCTCAGTAAGATCAATAACCGCCTCATTCTTTTCTTTCCCAATAAACGACTGGCCACTGTCCCCGTAGACAATCAGGCTGATTTCTTCCAAGGCTGCTTCCCAAGTTGGATAAGCGTTGAGAATTCGCTGGATCTGCTTATCTGCTGCTTCAATTCCCTTTAAATCCTCCGGTCCTTCTTCATGCAGATAATGGTCAAGATCGGGCAAATAAGCAAGCGTGAATGACGGCAGGCTGTTATTCTCAATCAAAAACCTTACTTCCTCCGCCGTAAAAGTATCATTGACGCCAAGTCCCTGCCATGGATTATTGTTTTTGACATTCTCAGGATTAAGCCGGGATACTATTCCCATGGACAAGATGGATGGCCCCTTCACCTGCAACGTATCCGGCAAAAGATTAAATGCAGTTGCAAGCCCTGGGATATGCAGCTGATGACTTTCTTTACCCCGGTATACCAGTCCATTGATAGAAGCTGAGGAAAGACCTATATCATAAAGCTCTTCATAAATGGTGGTCATTTCATTGCTTAAATGTTTTTCATTAAGGTTGTAGACACCATCCTGAACCACCTGCTTAATCCCTTGCTGGAGCACTTCCATTTTCCCCGCACCATAATTCACAAGCCTTTGTTCCTCTGGATGGAACCATACTAGTCCAGGCAGCTGGTGGCCATCAGCATATGACCCGGTCAAGAGAGTGCTGTCTATAGTTACAGACATGGTGGGATAGGAACTGACCACTTCTGGGATATAATCCCCCTGTTCCATTAGAAATTTTAGTGCCGGAGCCTTTCCTTCTTTAATTGCCTGTAGCATCGGCTCATCCATCAAAGAATCCACAATGAGAAACACCGTCGGTTTAGAAGTGTTATTGATATCTTCTTCTATGTCTTTAGTTGGAGTTAAAAGTCCATACCAAGTTGCAGCTCCCAAAAAAATAAGTATCCCTGCTGATATGAGCAACCATTTTGGTATCATGTTACATCCATCCTTCTACTTGTTTCGGCCTAATCGTAGTATGGCTGTAATAGCTAAGGTATATTTACAAGTCTTGGACAGCAAGGAAGCGAAGTACAGGTAGCGGCGTATGATTGTACTAAGCAACTGTGAATTATTTGCATGGCCACCGGAAGCAGCAAACTTAAAGAAACATTTCCTCGCAGATAGGAAAACTCGCCTATCCGAGTTTTGCCGGACTTTTATAACACTTCAAATCGATGCTGAATGATCACACCGGCTAAAAGATACTCTTTCATGGAAGCTACACTTGTTCATCATAGTTCTATAAACAAAAAATGGCCGCTTGCTCGGCATAACAGCCTTCCAAGCGGTTCCTCATCTTCTTTTCCGTTCATTTGATTTTTTTATTTTAATGCTCTTATGAGGCGGCTGTTTACGAATCCAACTGATAAACCTGGATAGTTGCTCATCTTCCCTAAGCTTTTTTAACGTTGAAAGCCTGCTGTGAATTTCCTGATTGCTGTATAGAGCGTGAATTTGCCTATGACAGGGTCTGCATAAATCAGCAGTGGGTCCGAATGTCCCTCCCATCTGCTTTGGCACTAAATGATGTACTGTCGTTTCTACATTCCGCCGTCCGCAAAGCTCACAAAAACCCATTATACAGCACCTCCTAACAAGACGGATTAGCCTAAAAACAAAATTATCAGTTTCTCTTCCATTTCAAAAAGTAAACTTTTCCTCCAACTTCTATAATAAAACCCCCGGCGGCCGGCCGGGGGTTCATATCCTAAATTCAGCGGGAGTCCCCACCGCTCAGTGTGCTGACATCTCGCTGCTTATTGACATATTGACGGGAGTGCTCTTTAATGCCGGACAGGCAGATAGGTGCCGGATCTGCATCAATATCCAATTCAATGGACGATCCATCAGAAGGGAGCGTTTCCTCAAACATGTTTTCATACTCTTCCACGGATATTTCTTTGCGTGTTCCGAAGAGTTCATCATGCTTCTCCGTAAACAAATGGTCCCGGTAGTTCGGCTGTAGCCGTCCCGCAAAAAATTCACCGACTGCCCCTGATCCATAACTGAATAGTCCGATCAACGAACCATCTGCAAGATCTTCTTTTTCCTCCAACAAAGAAAGAAGACTTAGATAAAGGGAGCCTGTGTAGATGTTGCCGACATTCCGGTTATACTCCGTGCTGACTTGGTAATTGTCCATGAGGCGCTCCTGGACACTTTGAGAAGCTTCTTCGATTACCGCACGCAGGGCCTTTTTCCCCATTTTTGTATATGGCAAATGGAAACAGATTGCTTCAAAGTCTTCCAATGACAGTCCTGCCTTCTCCTTATATTGCTTCCATACCTTGGTAAAGAAGGAGATATACTGTTCATTAGAGAACTTGCCATCCACCATTGCCTTGTCCGAGTATACTGGACGCCAGAAATCCATGATATCATCAGAGTAGAAGGCACTTGGCCCTTCGAATCTCATGACACGCGGCTCCGCACTGATCACCATGGCTACAGCACCTGCTCCCTGAGTCGCTTCCCCACCAGTTTTTAAGCCATACCTGGCAATATCCGAGCCAAGTACAAGCACCTTGCTCTCCGGATTCAATGCGATATGCCCTTTCGCCATCTGAATTGCTGCAGTAGCTCCATAGCATGCCTGTTTCACTTCCACAGCACGGGCGTTTGGATTGATACCCAATAGCCGATGTACATAAACTGCCCCCGACTTGGAATGATCAATCCCGGTTTCTGTTCCAAACAGAACAAAATCGATTTTCTCCTTATCTTCCTCATCCAAAATATTCAGTGCTGCATTGGCAGCCAATGTCACCGAGTCCTGAGTGATTGGTGCAATGGCCATTTTCTCTTGTCCGATTCCTATCGTAAACTTTTCAGGTTCTACATTCCGCTCCACGGCCAGCTTGTTCATATCCAGATACATATGGGGTGCATAAAAGCCTATTTTATCGATTCCTATTTCCACTTATAAGCGCTCCTTTATAATCCTTGTAATATCCATGTTGAGCAGGACTCCAGCCCCGCTTATGTAAAGGGTTGATTTCATCGTTGACAATACTCTATCCAATCTATAATGATAGTACAAACTTTATGTAAACACAAAGGAAGTGTCTTGTCATCTCCCAAGGTCTCTCAAGAACTAATACCCGTTTTTTAAGTGTCCTAGATAGCCCTCCGAAGCATTGTAGGTTTTATCCTCTAATAGGCAGTGCAGTATCCTCTTTAACGAAAGACCACTTATAAATGCTGCAGCAATACTCCTCCCGCCATTATTGATGTCTGTTTGGTTCTCTTATTTCCCGGGCAATGTACTGCCTCCACTATTTCCAATGAAAACTCATATTTTTTCATCGTAGAATACATGCTCCGCTCTTATCTCCGGTCCCAGATGCAGGACAGCAAACGAATAATAGGGAGTTGTCCGCTTATCCATGGGAGATCCTGGATTGAGCAGCAATCTTCTTTTGGAATACCGTAATAATGGAATATGGGAATGGCCAAAGATGATGATATCCAAATCCTCTCCATCAAATGCTTCGATTGCCCGCCTTTCGGTCGTCTTCCTCTCTCCATGGCCATGGACGACACCGATTCGGTATCCCTCCAGTTCGAGCACCAGCTTCTCCGGAAATTTTCTGCAAATATCCTCTCCATCTACATTTCCGAAAACGCCACGTACTTCGCCAAACTCGGAGAGCATATGATACATATCCATGGTCTGCCAGTCTCCGGTATGAATGATTAGGTTGGCTGTTTTCAACTCCTGCTCCAGCCGAGCTGGCAGCTGGGTCCCTCTCCTCGGCATATGCGTATCCCCTGTAATAACAAGTTTCATGGCAAAGCTCCTTTCCGGCTCCTACTAGTTTAACATTAGAAAATACACCGAAAAAACCAGAGCAATAGCAATGACCAGGATGCCTATCGAAATCAACGTCACTTTTGAGCTACGGAAGGTCTGATCATTGATGGACTTTGTTTTCTTTGTGTAACTTGCTAAAGCCAAAAGCACAGTTAAAATTCCTAAGGCTACAGACGCTAGACCAATGATATTTGCCAGCATATCCGCATTCGGTGTATGCGGGGCATCCGTAGCATAATGCATATTGGCAACAAGAAAGCCCACCCCCATAATGGCTATGGCTGGCCGCACCCAAGCCAAGAAGGTCCGCTCATTGGCCAGATGCTGTTGAATATACTTGGATTCTTTTGTTTCCGTTTCTTTTTTTTATTTGATTCTGTGTCTGGTTGCTCATTGAATCACCCTATTACATTCCTCCATCTGTTTCACTTCCATTCTCCAGTCTTCGTCAACAAAACTCATACAGCTTTACACAAGCCGTACACTTAGTGTTCCAAAAAAAACACGGAATTCCCTAGGAAATTCCGCTGCTATCTTTTTACGCCTAGCTCCTTTACAGAAAGGGGACACATGCTCCCAATGTCTGCTATTCCATTTCCTCTAGACGTTCCACCATCATATCGTAATTCATAGCCCCCATCATCCGCGATTGAATCCGGCCCTCCGAATCAATCATATAGGTGGTGGGATATGCCTGGACTTTATATTTATCCGCTACAGCAGAAGTCTCATCCAGCAAGATGGGGAAGGATAATTCCAATTCTTCCACGAAATCGGCCACATCTGCTTCGCTCTTTTCAGTATCCAACAGGTCTACCGCCAATACTTCCACCTCGTGATTATCGTAAAGCTTCTGCATATCCGGCATCTCATCGCGGCATGGCGGACACCAGGTTGCCCAAAAATTCAGCATGACCCGCTTCCCTCTGTAGTCCGACAATTTCACTGTCTCCCCATCCAGGGTAGTCAACTCAAAATCTGGCGCCAAATAGCCTGGTAGTACCCCCTCTTCATCTTTTTCCTCCACATCTGTTTGCCCTGCTGTGACCGTTGCAGCATCATCCTCCACCACGTTCTCCTCTATCTCCTCAGATCCTTCTCCTGAGGATGCAAAGTCATATATTGCCCAGCCCACCATGCCAAGCATTAAAATCATGATAATTAAACCGTTTTTCATTGGATATCACATCCTCTACCCTAATTTTGCCAACCACGTATCCTGTACTAAATCAAGGATAAACCCTGATATGTGTGGCATCAACCCAAAGAACAATACCAATCCCATGATGATCATGATAATTGCGCCCACTTTCATGATCGTCTGGCTATACCGAGTCAGCCATCTGGTCGACCCGAGGAAAAAGGTCAAAGTAATGAAAGGCAGAGCAAACCCGATGACATACATAACAGTGTAAAACACGCCTTGACCAGGATGACTTGCCGAAAGCAGCAGGATCGAACCAAATATAGGGCCGATACATGGAGTCCATCCCGCAGCAAATCCCAGGCCAACAAAGAATGTACCTAGATATCCTGCCGGTTTCTTGGAATAATGAAACCGTTTTTCTTTCATAAACCCAGTAATATTGATCCAACCGCCGATAAACAGGCCCATGAAAATGATGAAAACACCAGCAATACGCTGCAGAAGGAGGCCGGAGTCACCAAGCAGCATATCCTGAATCCATTGTCCCAAGAATGAGGCACCTGCGCCCAAACTAATGAAGACTAGCGATACCCCTAACAAGAAAAATGCCGAATGACCCAGTAGCTGTCCACGCATTCTCGAGCTTTGGCTTCCCTGCAATTCTTTCACACTTATGCCAGTAATATACGACAAATACGCCGGGAATATCGGCAATACACATGGCGATAGAAAAGAAATAGCCCCAGCTCCGATTGCAAGCAGCATTCCGGCAAGTAATATCGTATCTGCTTCAATTCCCATTATAGCCCCTCTTTCTTTGATAAAAAATATGTAACCCCAAGCTGATCATATAAAAAAGTAAAATGAACCAGACTTCCACCATATAGCCAAAAACTGCAACAAACGGCTGCAGGGTGGAAAGAATCAATATACCTGCTGTCCAGCCAGTAAGCATCACAATAATCAATCGGTCTCTACCGATACGTCCATGGATAAGGAAGTATACAGCCAACAATACGGCCAATACACTTACGTAACCAAACGCATATTCATCTCCATTCCAGACCAGCTGGAAGAATTCATACACAAATGAAGCCACTAAAAACGTATGCAAAGAAGTTTCCATAAATGAACGCATGTCCAGCTGTTTTCGCTTTGCCTTATAAAACAGCAGTAAAGCACTTAATAGAACGGCCAGATAGAAAGCATTCGACGATGCCGGGTATGCCAATACGACTAGAGGATCGGTGATAAACACCCCAACGTTCAGAATAATTTTTGCCAGCCATATAAAGATGACAAAATTGACCAGTTGTGAAATGACTTCTTCTACATGCTTTTTCTTTTGCTTCTCCGATTGATCGTTCATAAGATAATAAGATAACAGTCCTAATGCAACACTGAAAACAATGATGCCCAGGGATGTCAATTTGCTGGCCACTGCCATACTTGGATATACCTCCATTATAATATCTTTCTGCCTATAACTTACATCTCCTATGTGAAAGTTTAATGAAAGTATGAATAAAAATCCACGACTATCATTTTTTATACTTTAAAACACATTATTATCACCAATGCAATAACACAGGCTTATTCCTCTTGATTTATTTAGGAGATATTGCCCCTCACCTCTTCTCCTCGATTCTCCGGAGATATCCTTTTCATTCGACAATTGTATCCTGACAATTGTATCCTGTATAATTCATACATTGCTTCCAATTTTTATTAGGACGAGCTGTGAATAGCGCCCCCCCTTTTACTAAGACTAATGACCAAACACAGCCTTGCCCTTACCGGGTTAAAAAAACGTTTAACAGCTTCTGTAAAAGGGAATTAACCGTAAATGGCTCATTAGATATGTCCCCCATACGAACAGAGCCGTAAGTACATACACTAGCAATAACCACCTTGCTTCATTTAAAATGGACTTTTAATTACATAGAACATAAAAAACAACAGCAGTTTCGCTTAAGAGGAGGCGGACAACGATGAAACTGACACAGCTGCTAAATGGACTGGAAAAGAAAAACCAAATATCCGTAGATACAGAACAGCTGAAAATTAAAGGGTTGGCTGACAGTTCTGCTGATGTAGCAGCCAATTATATATTTGTAGCAATAAGTGGATTTCGTTCGGACGGCCATGACTTTATCAACGATGCCATCGATAAAGGGGCGTGCCTGATTATAGGAGAGCAGGGTCTGTCCGGTTTGCCTGTTCCCTATATTCAAGTAGAGAACAGCAGAAAGGCATTAGGGATTCTGGCGAAAAACTTCTACGGAGACCCTGCGGAAAAGAAATGGATGATAGGTGTGACGGGCACCAATGGGAAAACCACTACGAGTTACCTTTTAAAACATATCCTGGAGGATAATGGGCACTCCTGTGCTGTTATAGGCACCATACAGAATATTATCAACGGGGAAGCCAGGAAGAGCTCAAATACAACACCCAGTTCACTGGAGATGCACAGAATGCTGGCGGAAAGCAGAGACGACACCGCCATCGTAGAAGTATCATCGCATGGTTTGTCCCAATTCAGGGTGGAAGGTGTCCAGTTTGATCTATGCCTGTTCACCAATCTCCATCCCGAACATCTTGATTACCACCGTACAATGGATAATTACTTTCAAGCAAAGAAGTCTTTGTTTGACCACCTGAAAGTTAATGGCTGTGCAATCGTAAACACGGATAATGAATGGGGCAGCAAACTTGCCAATCTCCTTGAGGAACAAGGCAAAACTGTCTATGCTACCGGTAAATCGGCACAAAGCTCTATAAGGATACATGGCTTCAACACGGATGCATCTACCATTACTTTGGAAGAGAATGGGAAAACCGATTTGATCTGCTCCCCTATCCTGGGAGTCCATAATATGTATAACACCATTTCAGCATATACAGCGGCCATCCTCTCTGGGATATCAAAGGAAGATGTAAGGGAGTCTCTTCTGCGATTCGACGGAATCGACGGCAGGTTTGAAATCAACACTCTTCCAGAGGGACAGAAAATTATCATCGATTACGCCCATACACCAGACGCTATTGACAACTGTTTAAATACCGCCAAAGATTGTGGAGCGAAAAGAATTATCCATGTATTCGGCTTCAGGGGCGACAGGGATATAAGTAAGCGGGAAGAAATGCTTCGCTTAAGCGCTTCATTGAGCGATCAATACGTTTTGACCCTGGATGACCTTAATAGTGTTTCCTATAATGAAATGGTGGATACTTTAAGACAACTTCAAAGTGATCAGGGCAATCAGAAAGGAACTGTATTGCCCGACCGTACCCTCGCCATTAAACAAGCCATTGAACAAAGCGAACCCGGAGATTGGGTGATTATAACCGGCAAGGGACATGAAGCTTATCAACAATCATACTCCATGAATACAACTTCTGATAAGGAGACGGTCTGCCATATCACTAGAACGCTGGATAACATACGGCTGGATGCCGTTTATTAAACATTATATAAGCTGTACAGGTACACGTAGATAAGGAGTGCACCTGTACAGCTTTTTAATTTATACTGTATGGAATCTGTGCCCCGTCCCGATTAAGGTAAGCGACAAACAGAAGTATTCCAAGGGTTAATGGCCTCAAGTGCAATACCTTGCTTAGACAGCTGCTAGCTTCTTTGTGCGTTTCGAGATATTCATGCACCCTCTACTAAACATCATTCAATATTCGACCAATGACAAGGCAGCAAATTAATGCTAAAATACAAACAATTCTTATAACCCAATAGAATATATGGCTAGAAGGAGATGCATGTTTTGAACCGACAGAATTTAGATTTGGCAATACAACTTCGTCATGAACTGCACCAGCATCCGGAATTGTCCAACCAGGAAATATGGACAAAGCAACATTTAATAGCATTTCTACAAAAACACACAAAACTTAAAATCGTTGATAAAGGGCGGTGGTTCTATGCAGTCTACCAAGCAGGAGACAATAAAAAGAACATAGCGTTTCGCGCTGACATGGATGCTCTGCCCATGGAAGAAGCCATTGACCTGCCATATGCTTCCCAATTTGCCAATGTAGCACATAAATGCGGCCATGACGGCCACTCTTCAACATTGGCTGCATTCGCCTTAGAAATTGATCAGAATGGCTCCGATCAAAATATCTTCTTCCTTTTCCAGCATGCAGAGGAAACTGGCGACGGGGCTGCTGAATGTGTCTCTCTCCTGGAAGAAAATAATATTGAGGAAATTTTCGGCTATCATAATATGAGCGGCTTGCCTTACAAATCAGTCAACATCATTGACGGAACTGCACACTATGCATCCAAGGGCATGATTATTGAAATGGAAGGATCGCCCGCCCATGCCAGCCAGCCGGAAGATGGAGTAAACCCAGCCTTTGCAGCAGCTAAAATTATCGACTCCATCCCTGAGTTCACCTCTCCGGACAATAATAAAGGCACTGTCCTCTGCACGGTAGTACAGGTAAACATCGGGGAAAAGGCATTCGGCATGTCTGCAAGCAAGGGGGAGTTATGCCTCACCATCCGTGCTCAATATGAAGAGGAACTGGACCAGCTCCAGAAAAACTTAGAAAACCTAGCACAAGAACAGGCCGGGGAATATGAGTTACAGGTAAACATTTCCTATAATGATACTTTCCCAGAAACAGCAAACCATAAAGCAAGTGCAGACAAAGTGCGGAAAGTGGCTGAGGAAAAAGACTACCAGCTGATTGAAATGAAAGAAGCCTACCGCGCTTCCGAGGATTTTGGCCACTATACAAAGAAAACAAAAGGGGCCTATTTCTTTATCGGGAATGGAGAAGATTACCCACCTATCCATACTTCCGAATATGACTTCCGCGATGAACTCATCGAAGTTGGCGTGGAGATGTTCAAGGGCTTGCTTGAACAATAAAATCACCCGGAAGTTCGCCATAATTCTTACATACTTATTTTTTTTCGGGGCGCGGTTTCTTATGAAGTTGCGTCCTGTTAATTTCGTTCGGGAGCAAGGGGACACAAGACCTTGGCAGGATATGTATTCAGCAGTTTCTTACAGAGGTGGCGATATGAAAGCATACATGTTTTCTCTATGTAAAAAAAGGAATGCTGATCATTACATCAACATTCCCAATTAACAAGGGTATTCTTAGATTAATTGCTATCCGAAAAAGGCCTCAGCCTTTTCCAGCTGTTCTTCCTGCTCAGGCGACAAATCATGCTCATCTACAATCGCATTTACTGGACAAGTAGCAACACAGGCACCACAGTCAATACATGCATTTGGATCGATAAAAAATTGGTCCGGACCTTCTTCTATACAATCCACGGGGCAAATACCGACACATTCTGCTGCCTTTTCATTACTGCACGCGTCTGTTATTACAAATGCCAAAATAATCCTCTCCTTTTATTTCTCAGTCATTAATCTTTTGGTGTATTCCTCTTTCCTTACATTTAAGAATTTCAAGGCATTCAGCCCATGAATTCTTTCTTTCTCCTCATCGCTCAGCGACTTTAATCGATCTACGACTTTTCCGGATGGCGCCTCGCGCAGGAGGAATGGGTAGTCCGAACCGGCGATGATCTGATCTACTCCAAACCTATCAATCATGAATTGGAGATTATTTTCATCGTATACCAATGAATCATAGTATAGCTGTTTCGCATAATGGCTCGGCGGATGTTCCGTTTTTCTAATCTGTGGCCAAACGTTCCAGCCTTTATCCATTCTTGGTAGAAGATATGGCAATGACCCTCCGCCATGGGCGAAGCAGATTTTCAGATCCGGGTATTTATCCAGCATCCCACTCATAATAATGCTTCCAGCCGCCAATGCCGTCTCAGAAGGCATTCCGACCATATACATGAAATTATGGCGTGGCATACGATCCTTCCCTACGGTCTGCCATGGGTGGACAAACAATGGGATTCCTTTGTCATTTGCAGCTTTGAAGAAACGCTCCAATTCAGGATCATCCAAGTTCTTGCCATTTACATTGCTTCCGATCTCTATCCCTTTCAACCCGAGTTCATTGACCGCCCGCTCCATTTCTTTTATGGCTGCATCTACATCCTGCAACGGCACCGTTCCAATCCCCATCAGTCTTGTTGGATGCTCTGCTACTGTGGAGGAGATGAAATCATTTTGAAACCTTGCCATTTCCAACCCTTTTTCAGCGTCGGCCCAATAGCTGAAGGTTACGGGGATAGGAGAAAGCACTTGGACATCGATTCCTTCTTTATCCATATCTTTCACCCGTTCATTGGCATCCCAAGCATGGTTGGTGATTTCACGGAAATTTTTACCCTTAATCATGATCTTGGCACCGCAGTCACAAGTTTTTTCCAAGACCGGCCAGCGGTCATCTCCGTATTTCTCCGCCAGATTCAAAAATTCTTCTGAAATGATATGTGTGTGAAAATCAATTTTCAATGGTTGTGGCACAACGACCTCTCCCAGCTTTCATGTATTTTTGAAGAGAAGAGACAGGCCCCTTCTTGGCCTATCTCTTCCGATTCTAATTTTATCTATAGACCTTACTCGCCAAGCTTCGTACCATAAGTAAAGTATGACTCAGGCGGCGTGCTTCCCCACATTTCCAGACCAAGCTGTCCTACTTCCGATACCCACTCGATTGGCTCCCAATCTGGGGAGAAGATGAGGAATCCACCAGTCCAGATTTCTATGCGGTGACCGGATGGCTCGAACACATAAAGGAATTGTGCCCCGCTCGTGCCATGTTTACCTGGACCCCATTCGATTTTGATATCATTCTCTGCCATTAGGTTGGCAGCGCGGAGCAATTCATCACCTGTATCCAAGAAATAGGCAAGATGGTGGAAGGCTGCGCCATTCTGATTAGCATTGCGCATCAGGGCAACTTCATGGGCGATATTCGTTCTGCTGA
The DNA here is from genome assembly GCF_042643265.1 of Virgibacillus sediminis. Taxonomy (NCBI): domain Bacteria; kingdom Bacillati; phylum Bacillota; class Bacilli; order Caryophanales; family Bacillaceae; genus Virgibacillus; species Virgibacillus sediminis. The sequence goes on from NZ_JBHRRZ010000039.1 coordinate 46,913, forward strand.
GCCATGAGCCTAGACGTTCGTTTTCCTTGTTCTGGATGTAATAGCGGTGATGGATGCCTAACAGATCAGTCCACCACTCTTGTTCCTTCTTCACGTCGTCGACGATGATGTTTACATGATCGAAACGGCGCGGTGCAACCCCTTTAGCTGTATATTTGCTTGGATGGCTCGGAAGCTTGGATTTTACCTGTGGGTCATCTGTAACGAACTTTTCTTTCTCCCAGTACAACTCGATTGGCAGACCGGAAGGGGATTTGAAATGCAGGGCATCACCCAGTGCCTTCTTCGTCCCGCCTTCTACCCAGGTATAATCGATATTCATCAGCTTGAGCTGCTTTTCGAATAATTTCAAGGACTCGTCTGAGCTTACGCGCCAGGCCATGCGGTTCACTTCTGATTTATCCGATGCCCGAAGCACCAAGGTATGATGGTCAAAGTCCTGCCAAGCTCTCAGGTATGCAGTATCTCCGTCTGTTTCAGTCAAGGCCAAGCCAAGCACTTCAGTATAGAACCATAGGGACTTATCAAAGTTATTGACACTGATCTCTACGTGCCCCAAGTGAGCCACCGCTCTCAAATAGCTTTCCAGTCTTTCCTGTGCACTTGCACCTGTATAAATTTCGTCTGTAGTTTTAGCCATATTAATAACCTCCAGAATTTTTTAATAGATATGTGTATGTTGTTGGGCAGCACCGCTTAACTGCCCTGTCTTCTAATTAGCGGTTACTGCCTTCTTCTTCTTTTTCTTCTCCCTGCTCATAATGGACGTACTGTGCGCCGTTTCGAGGGACTCATTCGGATCGATATAGACTTTCGCATTGCTGACAGCTATAGGGGCTTCCCCAAAGCCGGTAGCCATAAGTTTTACTTTCCCAGGGTAAGTCGATATATCTCCAACTGCATAAATACCAGGTATATTCGTCTCTGCTCTGGAATTTACCACGATGGAATTCTTCTCAATTTCCAGACCCCAGTTATTAATCGGTCCTAAATTGGAAATGAAGCCATAATTCACCAAGTATACATCTGCCTCGAGATCCACAGTGGCATCTCCTTTAGCCTGCTTACAGCTGATACAATCAATTTTGGACTCTCCGACAATATCTTTCGGAACAAAAGGTGTCATGACATTTACTGATGACGCTTTCAATTGCTCCACGCTGTGCTCATGTGCCCGGAAGCGATCCCGGCGATGGACAAGAGTTACGTTCGATGCCAGCTTCTCCAGCATCAACGCCCAGTCCACGGCGGAGTCGCCGCCACCAAATACACAAACTTCCTTATCTTTAAAATCATTGATATCATCTATCTTATAGTGCAGGTTATTGCCTTCAAATTTTGCTTCATTCTCCAAGTTCATTTTCCTTGGTTTGAAAGCACCGTTACCTGCCGTTATAATAATCGTTTTGGAATAATGGACCTGTTTCGGTGTCCTGATCTCAAAAATGCCGTCTTCCTTGATCACTTCCTGAACTTCCTCGCCCAGGCAGACTTCATTTTCAAATTGATTCATCTGTTCGGTCAGGCTCTTTACTAAATCCTTGGCTTTTAATTTCGGAAATCCAGCTACATCGTACACATACTTATCGGGATAAAGCGCTGCCAGCTGTCCACCTAATTCCGGCAGACTTTCGATAATTTTTACACTTGCCTGCCGCATTCCTGCATAGAATGCAGTGAACATACCGATCGGTCCGCCACCAATTATCGTAATGTCGTAAATTTCCGTGTCCTTACTCATCCATACACCACCTTTTAAACATTGTTAGCAATTACAGAATCAAGCTGATTTTTCCATGAGGCCGCAGACTGTCCAGGTGCAGGACCGCTTTTTTATTTTTGATGGCAAGACCATCGCCCTGCTGCACAATATCATAGTAGGACTTGCCGATGAATGTATCGATGACTTCCCGTTTGGTCCGGTAAGTCGTAAAGTTGCATTCTACTTTAATCACCTCGGAATCAAGGTCATCTACTAGTATATTGGTATAGTTTCTTAGTGTAGTAGAGTGCGGATATTCCACATGGGCCTCTTTCTTCAATAGTCTCTCCGCCCTCTCCTGCAGTCGGGAACGGCTGTCATGGATATAAAACAGAGATTCGGTTGGCGACGCCTCAGGGTGTCCGATCGGCGGAACCATATAGGTGCCATCATCTGTGAATAAATCGGCCCATTCGAGCAATCTCCATTCATCCAATATTTTGGCTTCCTTATAAAGAAAATCGACGACACTCTGATGGGTTACCGCTGTTACCGTCATTTATAAGCAACCTCCCTATCCTGATTCAAGACTTTTTCAATCCTTTTCTTATACTGCCTCCAGAAACTTCTCATCTGAAGTTCATCGGTTGCAAGGGTATTGTCTTCACCCCTGACCATACCTTTGGAAATATCGTTCCATTCCACCTCAGAGTTATTGGTGTAAGCTTCCTGGCATAGTTCCAAAGCCTCGTTATCATCCGGTGTAGCAAAGCCGCCTGGTCCGAGGAACTCCAAGAAGTTATTATTCCTTGCCAACCGGTGTTCCGGATCTTCACCCTTTGGTGCGAGGGAATAACCCTGGACCTCAATATACCCCGGAGAGGTCGGATAGAAAGTTCTCGCAGTAATCGCCATAATGTCATTGATAACCAAGTTCGGGAAGATGATAATATTCCGGTTGTAGCTGGTAATCCGCTCTGCACGTTCTGCACCGTGCTTTTCTGTCAATTTTTCTTTCATTTTCTCCATGTCGCGTTTTAAATCTTCGCTCCATATCGGTGTCCACTGGGCAACCGGCCTTCCCCAAGGAGCAACATATTCCATAACCGCATGGCCATTACCCAGGTCAATACCTCTACCTTCAAGCTGTACCTTTTTCAAATTAGGATCCTGGCTCTGCTTGATGTCAAAATAAGTTTTATGAGTCGGCATGCCGTGGTATAGATCGACACTGTTTTCAGCCAGCAGCTTCCAGTTGGCTCTTACGCTGTATTCCTGAACTCCCCCAAGTACTTCCAATCCAGCATCGGACTGATCTGCAACAAGATCGATGTACTCCTTTGCTCCTGCCAGATATTCATCAAGAGAAATGGCGTCATCGTCAAAGTTGACAAACATGAATCCACGGTAGCTGTCTACACAGTTAACCGCTTTCATGTTTTTCGAGCCATCATCATTGAAATCATCAGGGAAACCGTCTTTGCCAGGCATACCGGCCAATGTACCGTCATTCTTAAAGCTCCAAGCATGATAGAAGCAGCGGAATGCACGTTGGTTTCCCTCATTCTCCCGACAGACAAGTGCTCCTCGGTGCGGACAGGTATTATACAAAACTCTGATTTCTCCGTCCTGGCTATGAACGAGCAGCAGGTTTCGTCCCCCTACTTTTTTCCGTTTAAAATCACCTGGGTTGGGAACTTCTGTTTCGTGGCCGATAAACAACCAGCACTTATTAAAGATTTCTGCTCTTTCCCATGCGAGAATTTCTTTATCGGCAAATACGCTGCGATGAACAAGAAATTCATTTTTTTCTGGATAGTCACGAACTATTTCGTTCATTTAGCACCCTCCATTTAAGTATTATGACACTAAAGCATGTTGGTTCCGCAATTGGCGAGCTCTATAGTCCCTCTCATATTGCTTATGCATTTACATCGGAAAGATCTCCGGCAAACTGCCACGGTTCTGTTAGCGCTTGCATTTGTTCGGCAGTCTCATGTCTGCAATCATTATTTGGACTGTTAATCCAAAATCACTCGCCTCATAATTTGCAAGCTGCATTGCAATTGCTCTGCCGATACCTAGTGCGGATCCTGTTACGGTTGCAACTCTTCCCTCTAAAGTTCCACTGATTCGTTTATCATCCAATTCAGAGCACTTCCCCCTCTAATCTTGGATTGTAAACACTTTCAACTTTCAGCAGAAGCTTGGCTGTTTGTCGACCAAAATCGAAAATTTGGTGAACTGCCTGGGATTTCCTTGCTTAATTCCATTATAAGTGTCCGACAATTCAGATTCCAATCGAACATTTCTTTGTTTTCGCAATTTAATTAAAAAATATTTTATACACATTTTTTAAAAATTATTATATAATAAAATTATTGTTGAAAAATGGACAAATTTGCCACCCATCCTATATAAAGCTTTGATTCTATATACATGGGGAGCATGCACCACGTATCTTGGTGACTTTATAGATTCATATAATTAGGATAAGATTTAGTTTATAGTTGGTTACAATTATTTTGTAACCGCTTACTATCATTCTTTGATACATATGAAACCATTCTAACAGGAGGGATAAGATGAATGAAAGTCAATTACAGACTTTTTTGACTGTAGCGGAACATAGAAGCTTCTCCAAGGCAGCAGTGATTCTCAACGTCACCCAGCCGACAATAACATCCCGAATTAAAGCGCTAGAAGAAATTTTACAATGCAGCCTGTTTAAAAGGATCGGGCATGAAATCTACCTGACAGAAGAAGGCAATATGTTCATTGATTATGCAAAAAATATCTTAATATATATTAAGCATTCTAAAGAGATTACAAATATAGTGAAAGAGCCGGTCATCAAAGTCGGTTTTTCCCCCGGCTACTCCTACTCTTTCATTATAGAATTATTAAAAACCATTAAATCCATGGGCAATATAGAAATCCAAGTGATAGAAGCCCATGATTCCGTGAGCCTAAATGAAAGGGCTTTATCAGGGGAAGTAGACTTGATCTTCACCAGAGAGATCCTGCCACATAACCATGACATCGTATCGGAATATCTGTTTGACAATGACCTGGTTGTTGTCCTGCCAAAAGACCATCCACTTGCCGATAAGGAAGTACTTGAACTTGAAGACCTGAGTGGCGAGACAATTATCAGCTATCGAAGAAACTCGAAATTATGGCGGCTGATAGACCAGCAGCTGATAGGGGCACAGCAACTCACCCGTATAGACCTGGAAAACAATGAAATGATGATGCGGGCCGTCACAAATAATATAGGTATCGGGATCCTGCCGGAGCTCGGCATTGATAAAAGATACCAGACAGAAGTAAAAGTAAAGAAAGTAAAAGAAATTCAAAGCATACCGAATAAAGTTTATGTCCAATACCGGAAGAATTCACATATCAAGAATATGGCAAAGAAGATCATCTATTCTATCATCAACCATAAATATACTGAAGTGAACTAAAGAAGCGCAGAGATGAGAAACTCCTTCACCGTCCTATCAGACGGTTTGAGGAGAATCGTCCCTGCGCTTTCTTCATTACCTACCTAGTTTTTCTGCGGTCGTTCCACCGATGGACCAATGGCTTTTTGGTACTTCCGTAACGATGATACGAACATTTTCCTTAGGGGCATCCAGTGATTCACTGATTGTATCGGTTACATTTTTCATCATGGTTTCAATTTTTTCCTGGGATCTGCCTTCCATAATCTGTACATTTACAAGCGGCAATTTCTGCACCTCCGACTGAAGAGATTTATTCGGTAATCCTATTATTCCTTAACAAAGAAAGAAACATCGCCAAGCCCACCGTATTTGGCTGTGACAAAATCACCAGGAGACAACCGTACCGCTGCAGTGATGCCGCCAGTCAAGATAGGCTGACCTGCTTTTACCTTCCCGCCTTTTTTGCTCAGCATGTTGGCAAGGCGCGCTACAGATTTGGCCGGATGTCCAAGAACGGCTGCACCGGCTCCCAATGACTGGATCTCTCCATTCAAGGACAATGTCACACCTACGACATCCAGTTCCAGTTCCTCAGGTTTTCTCATATAGGTCCCAAACACTGCTCCAGCTGCAGACGTATTATCTGCAATAACATCCGGCAGGGTGAAATTGAAATTCTCGTAGCGGCTGTCAATGATCTCAATGGCTGGGAAGACGTATTCGGTCGCCCGGATGACATCCAAAGTTGTAACACCAGGACCTTCCAAGTCCCTGCTTAGAATAAAGCCGATTTCCGGCTCTACTTTCGGGTGGATATAATCGGAAATCGAAATGGCCTCCCCTTCTTCAACGACCATATTATCGAAGACATAGCCATAGATTGGGTCATCCACGTTCATCTGCTTCATTTTGGCCTCACTGGTAATCCCCATTTTCGGTCCGATAATTTTATGCCCTTCGTCCAGCTTTTGACGAATCAGCTCTTCCTGAACCAAATAGGAATTTTCAATAGTGAGATCCGGATATAGCTCTGCTGTGATTTTTGTAATTTCCCGTTTCTCTTTTTCTGCATGGTGTACATAGTCGGCAAGTTCTTTAATTAAATTTTTATCCATCTTCTTCCTCCAGTTCCAAGCAATCGATAAGTATAGGTAAAACAGTAAGCATGCTTAAAGCATAATATTTATAAATATTATACGCCTTGTCTCTACTCCCCGAAGGAAATATGCACTTCTCCGAGATCGGCAAACTTTGCATAAAAATGGTCGCCAGGTTCAGCTTCCATTGCAGCTGATAAGGCACCAGATAGAATCACTTCTCCCGCTTTCAGAGAAATTCCATAGTCTGATAGCTTATTGGCAAGCCAAGCTACACATTTCACTGGATCTCCCAGTGCTGCTGCTCCAACACCTGTGTTCAGCAACTGATTGTTTTTGTAGAGTGCCATCCCCATTTGTTTGAGGTCAACATCTGCAATTTTTTTCGGCCTGCCACCAAGAACATATAGCCCGGAAGAGGCATTATCAGCCACCGTATCAGCCAAGGTTATTTTCCAGTCCTTTACTCGGCTGTCTACAATCTCCAATGCAGGGACAACTGCATCGGTTGCTTTTAAAACATCCAGTGATGTCACATTCGGGCCGGCCAGATCTTCTTTCAGAATAAAGGCAATCTCACCTTCCACTCTTGGCTGCAAAACTTTTCCTCTAGGAATTTCTGCACCATTTTCATATTCCATCTGATCAAGCAGATGACCATAGTCCGGCTCGCCTACACCGAGCGATTCCTGCATCGCTTTGGAAGTAAGGCCGATTTTCTTTCCGGTAACCCGCTGGCCATCCTTTACATTTTGGTCAATAGTATGCAACTGCACCTGATAGGCTTCATCCAGAGTAAGATCAGGATCCAGCTCTTTCAAAGGCTGGACCCCTTCCCCTGTACGCCAAGCTTCTGCAAGGTGCTTCGCATGGCTTTGCGTTTTTGTTGTATCTTTCGTTTGCATAGATATCCCCCTAAAGCTTGACTGTAATATTTGTCAGCTCTGAATAGAAATCAAAACTATGTGCTCCACCTTCACGTCCAATACCGCTCCGCTTCATTCCGCCGAATGGAGTACGCAGATCGCGCAGGAACCATGTATTGATCCAGACAATGCCGGCTTCAATCTGTGCACTTACACGGGTAGCGCGCTTGATGTCGCTGGTCCAGAGACTTGCACTCAGGCCGTAGTGTGTATCGTTCACTTGCTCTAGCACTTCTTCTTCTGTGTCAAATGGCACTACGGTTACAACCGGCCCGAAAATTTCTTCACGGACACAGCGGGACTCGCTTCCCAGCCCAGTAATAATGGTAGGCTCCACAAAGTAACCCTTGTCGAATCCTTCTGCCGCTTTGCCGCCGGTCAGGAAGGTACCGCCTTCTTCTTTAGCAATATCCAGGTAGCTGAGAACTTTCTCATAATGCTCTTTACTTACCAATGCTCCTACCTTTGTATCTTTATCAAAAGGATCTCCAACTTTCAACTCTCTTGCTTTGGCAGCAAACCGCTCCAGGAATTCATCATATGCGGAGCGCTCCACGTAAATCCTGGAACCGCATAGGCAAACTTCCCCTTGATTGATAAAGCTGGAACGAAGTGTCGTATCAATCACATCATCCATGTCAGCGTCAGCAAAAATCACGTTCGGATTCTTGCCGCCCAGCTCAAAGGAAAGCTTCTTCAGTGTAGGAGCAGCAGCTTTCATGATGGCGGTGCCAGTAACAGTTTCTCCAGTAAAGGCGATGGCATCTACGTCCTCATGAGTACTTAGGGCAGCCCCTGTTTCTCCAAATCCGTGCACCATATTCACCACACCATCCGGAACACCGGCATCTGTGCAAATTTGCGCAAGAACTGTAGCAGTCATCGGAGTTACTTCGGATGGCTTCATTACCACAGTATTACCTGCCGCAAGAGCTGGAGCAAGCTTCCAAGTCATCAGGAACAATGGAAGGTTCCATGGATTGATCAGGCCGACAACACCTGTCGGACGGCGTATTGCATAGTGGATGGCTTTGTCATCCTGCTGGTAGGATTCTGTGCCTAACGTAGTCATATAGTCGGCAAAGAAATGGAAATTGTAGGCAGCACGGTCAATATCAACTCCAGTTGACAACCATAGCGGCTTCCCTGTATCTAGTGATTCCAGCTCTGCAAGTTCATCTTTTCTCTCCAGAATCAAATCACCAATTTTACGGACAATAGCTGACCTTTCTCTAAGCGGCATGTTCCCCCACTCACTTTTCAGCGCTTTTCTGGCAACGCTTACTGCTTGGTCAACCTCTTCCTTCCCGCCTTCTGCTACATAACCTAGAATCTCTTCTGTCGCAGGGTTAACATTTTCAAACGTCTTGGCATTCTCCGGCTTCACATATTGGCCGTTAATGTAGTGTGAGCAATTCATTACCTCTGTTTTCGTGGTTTGCATCGGTAATTCCTCCTTATATATGAATAAATAATCGACTGATATATGCTGAAACTCTCTCCCATCAGCATATTCTCATTATAAATAGACAGAAAATAGATAAAAAGGTGTTTGTTCCTCTATGCGCAACGAATTTAAAAAATTTTATGTTTTTTTGAGCACTTCCTAATTGTATCCGTTAACAATTACTTATAATTAAGGTATGATTACAAATAAACATAAAAATATTTGTTCTTTTATATAGAACCATATTACCAAGGAGAGTTGAAAATCAATGACAAAGAAAAAAAGTGACCCACAAGTGCTTTCTTCCGTTCACAATGCGCTGCGGATCCTTAAGAGCTTTTCCACCTTCGAACCGACAAAGAAAGTCAGCGAGCTTGCTGTCTCGCTTGGTTTGGCAAAAAGTACGGTCAGCAGATTGATGTCCACCCTGGCCAGTGAAGGTTTTGTCATTAAGGATCCAAAAACCAATGCATATCGGCTGGGAATCTCTGTGCTTACTCTAGGCGGAATTGTCACTAACAACTTGGAAATTCATAAAGAGGCGGCCCCTGTTCTCAATAGGCTCGTCAATGTCACCGGAGAGACTGCACATTTAGCTATCATGGATGGGTTGGACACCATATATATCCACAAAGAGGAATGTCATCACCCGGTCCGTATTCTTACCCATGTCGGCAGGAGGAACCCGTCCTACTGCACCAGTTCCGGGAAAGTTCTGTTGGCTTTCGGCGATGAGCAGATTGTTGAGGAGGTTATTCAACAAGGCCTGGTTTCCTATACGAAAAACAGTATTACCGACCCAGAGGAACTTCGGAAGGAATTAAAGAGGATTCGAGAACAGCAATATGCTGTAAGTACGGAGGAACTGACCGAAGGAACCAAATCAGTAGCAGCTCCCATAAAGGATCATACAGGAAAAGTTGTGAGCGCCATCACCGTCGTAGGCCCTATCCAGCGTATGAAGGATTATAAAATATCAGATATAGCAAAAAAAGTGATAGATGCCGGAAAAGAAGCATCCGAGCGACTTGGATATGATGATAGGTACTTTAGGAGATTGTAAAAAGGATATTAGTCATTTATCGATGATATACTTTTATGAAATCTAGGATTAAGCCCCGGCCGGTGACGTACTGACTATGCTTTGGGCATCGCGGAAGAATCAACTCTTCATCGCAGAGCCACGTTCAGTTCTGGTCGCGGCCGGCTTATTACAAGGTTTGCTGCTGATTATTTGCATCGCCAACCTCCCTTGCTTCTTAGCATCCACATTTAAAACAGCTGGGACAAAATGACAGTTTTGACTCACATGATACAAAGAATCAGTACTATCACTAGAAAAACGGCCTAAGCCTTAAGATGAACGTTTCCGACTTCAGAGCTACTTAAGTATTTATTGTGACCCACCAACCCGACTATTTTCCTCCATTATTTCCCGATCCTCCACACCAAGCAGTATTTCCGAATAGCTTGTGGCATACCGAACAACCACCATACAAAAAAATTCTCCCATGATCACTGAGTCCAATTGCATTTGGACCACCTTGATTATAAGACAGTAATATGTAGAAACTGTTAAGCAGAGGTGAAATATTGGTAATGTTTATATCAGTAGTAGTCTTCCCGTTATGATATACTACAAAATAATCTAAAAACGAATGGTGGTACTGGTCAATGCAGAATTATTATTCAATAATCGATATAGGTTCCAACACAATGCGGCTAGTTATTTATGCACGGGAAAATTCGGGACGGCTACATGAGGTGGAAAACATCAAAATTGTTGCACGCCTCAGTGAGCACCTGGATAAAGATAATATGCTCACAGAAGAAGGACAGAACATCCTGATTAATAACTTAAAAAGTTTTGAAGAAGTTACTGAATCCTATCATCTGATAGAGACAGTATGTATTGCCACAGCAGCAATCCGGCAGGCTGAAAATCAAGAAAAAATAAAACATGACATAAAAGAGCAGATCGGCTGGAATCTCCGTATATTACCGGGAGATCAAGAAGCCTTTTATGGGTATCTAGCGGTAGTAAATTCAACCTCTATCAAAGAGGGAATCACCGTAGATATCGGTGGAGGAAGTACAGAAGTCACCTATTTTAAAGACCGGAAACTGGTTGAGTCTCACAGTTTTCCATTCGGTGCTTTGACCTTGAAGGAATATTACTCTAAAAACAATTCATCAGAAAAAGGCCGCATGGAACTGCGAAGATATGTAGCGGGTCAATTACAAGCACTCCCCTGGATTAAGGATAAGGAGGTACCATTGATAGGCATTGGCGGCAGTGCTCGTAACATGGCCCAAATCGATCAAAACATAAAGAGATACCCCTTGGCAGGGCTGCATCAGTATAAAATGAATGACAGTGATATATCCCGAATATCCAGCTATTTATCTTCTTTATCATTAGCGAAACGCCAAAAAGTCGAAGGTTTATCAAAGGACCGCGCCGACTCCATCCTGCCCGCGGTAGATGTGTTTCATTGTATTTATGAGGAAATCCAAGCAACTTGTTTTGTGTTGAGCAGAAAGGGGTTGCGCGACGGGGTTCTATATGAACAGCTATTCCAGAAGCTGGAGCAGCCTGTACTGCCTGATGTACTCAAAAACAGCATGAGTGAACTGGTAAATGACTTCAACCGAAGCAGCCAGCAAATAATTCATGTCCACCATCTATTACAGAAAATCTTTAAAGCTTTTCAGTTGAAAGGAATAGGATCGTTGACTAAGCAGGACTGGAGTATGCTTGAGCTGGCAGAACATGTTTATTACCTTGGAAAATATATTGATTCTGAGTCAAGTGCCCAGCACACCTTCTATTTACTTGCCAATCGCTCTATCGACGGCCTTATGCACAGGGACCGGATAAGATTAGCATTAATTGGTTCATTTAAAAGCAAAACTGTCTTTAAGCAATTCTTGGAACCATACAAAGATTGGTTCTTGAAAGAAGAAAGAAAAAAGCTTCGTTTACTTGGCGCATTGCTGAAATTCTCCTTTAGTTTAGACGCTACTAAACGACAGGTGGTCCAGGACATTGACTTAGAATTCAAGAAAGATGGACTATTGCTGACCTTATACTGCAATAAAGATTATATTCCTGAAGAATACCAGGCAGAAAAGCAGAAAAAACATTTGGAAAAAGCATTGAACACTCGCATCCTTTTATCTTTCACCTCCCTTTCTTAGAAGGGAAATAACGAAAGCTTTTAAAAATTTACAATAACTTTACATTTAAAATATTTATTTCCCCTCATCTATTCAATATAATGAATAGGTAATATTCACTATATTAAATAGATATTAGGATTTTGAAGGGGATGATAAAGAATGGAAAGCGAAGATGAGCTAAAACAACTCGATAACCCCTTATATTATAATAACCGGGAAATCAGCTGGCTTGCGTTTAACAAGCGGGTGCTAGATGAAGCTTACGACATGAAAAACCCCTTGCTGGAACGGTTGAAATTTCTTGCCATTTTTTCTTCCAACTTGGATGAGTTTTTCATGGTGCGGGTTGCCGGGTTAAAGGACCAAGTAAAGGCAGGATATAATAAGCCGGATAACAAAGCTGGAATGACACCAAAACAGCAACTGAACCAGATTACTGAAGAAAACCAAAAACTTGTTCATGAGGAGTACAAGTTATTAAGCGAAATGCAGCCCCTGTTTGAAAATGAAAAAATAGAATTCAGTTCCATAGAGACACTATCAAAGCAAGAGGAAAAGCAGTTGGAAGATTATTTTGAGAATAATATTTTTCCAGTGCTCACCCCTATGGCGATTGATGCCTACCACCCTTTTCCGATGCTATCGAATAAATCAATCAATCTAGCCGTCCTGCTGGAAGATCAGTACGACCCAGAACACACCACCAAGAAAACAGCTATTGTACAAGTCCCTTCTGTTCTGGACCGATTTATTCCATTTGGTTCGGAGGGAAGGTATCTTCTGCTTGAAGATATTATCAGTCATTTCATATCTAAACTGTTTAAAGGCTATATTGTCCTTTCCGTAACGGGATTCCGCATTACAAGAAATGCAGATATGACCATCCATGAAGAGGGAGCTAGAGATCTGCTTAAGGAAATAGAAAAAGAATTGAACAATCGAAAGCGAGGGGCTGCCGTCCGCCTCGAAGTCCGTAATCATAAATATGATGAAGAGATTGTCGGATTTTTGCTTCAAGAATTGGAAATTCACAAAGATGACTTATATATCGTGGACGGACCGCTTGATTTAACCTTTTTGTTTGGCTTTTATAAAAAAGTTAAAGAAAATAAGGAACACCTAGTTTATCAAACACTAATGCCTCAGCATCCCCAGGATATCCATGAGGAGGAGAGTGTATTTGAGGCTGCTAATAAAAGAGATATCTTCCTCCACCATCCCTATGAATCATTTTCACCGGTTTGTGAAATGGTTACAGAGGCAGCAGAAGACCCGGAGGTATTAGCGATTAAGCAAACGCTTTATCGGGTCAGCGGGGACTCTCCAATCATTGAAGGATTGAAACGGGCCGCTGAGCAAGGAAAACAGGTTACGGTCCTTGTTGAACTGAAAGCCAGGTTTGATGAAGAGCAGAATGTTCATTGGGCAAAGGAACTTGAAAAAGCCGGATGCCATGTGATTTATGGCATGACTTCCCTAAAAACTCATAGCAAAATAACATTAGTGGTACGCAAACATAGGGGAAAAATAGAACGTTATGTCCATTTAGGCACGGGGAATTACAATGATTCGACAGCCAAACAGTATACGGATATGGGATTGATTACCGCAAAACGGAAATTCGGAATGGATGCAACCAATTTTTTCAATTACTTGAGTGGTGTTACAGAAAAGCCTGATTTTCACCATATTTCCATCTCCCCATTTGATGTAAGAAATGATTTTATTAAGCACATAGACCAAGAGATCAGATTCCATAGGAAGCTGGGAAATGGGCATATCATAGCCAAAATGAATTCCCTGACAGATAAGGAGCTCATTAAAAAATTTTATGAAGCCTCCCAGGCCGGAGTGAAAATCGATTTGATTGTCAGAGGCATTTGCTGTCTGAAACCGGGTATAAGAGGTCTGAGTGAAACAATAAATGTCTTAAGTATTGTCGGTCGATTTCTGGAGCATAGCCGGATTTATTATTTCAACAGCAATGGTGTTAAAAAAATCTTTCTCTCCTCTGCCGACATGATGACCAGGAATATGGATAAACGAGTGGAAATCTCCTTTCCTATTTACGAACGTTCTATTAAAGGAAGAATTAGAGAAATACTGGAAATTATATTAAACGATAACGTCAAAGCAAGGGAACTGGACAGTGACGGCACCTATCACTACGTCCGCCCGGCTGCAGGATCAGAAAGGATTGAAAGTCAGTTAAAACTATATAATATGGCTTATCAGGTGCTTGAAGATGAGGAGTAATACATACGAAATGCATGTAAGATTTAATTGAATATATGAATTTCTATGCGACCATCTTTATTCTAGTCCCCGTCCTTATACTTGTTCCTGCGCTGGTCCCTTCCAGCGCCGCTTTTACTCTTTTAACCCCCTAATCTTTAAGAAAATAACACACCCACTTCAAAAGCCCTTTACATTTCAGTGTTACTCTGTAGGTATCATATGATGAGGAGGCACTATATGGAGGCGCGGGCGATTTTTATTGATATGGATGGAACACTGCTAACTACCTCAAATGAAATTTCCCAACGTAACATGGAAGCAGTTTATAAGCTTATTAATCAGGGGGTAAAAGTTTTCCTAGCTACAGGACGCCAATATGAAATTACAGCCCCCTATCATTCCGCACTTGGCTTGCAGACCCCGATGATCTGCCTTAATGGAGCTGCCATTCATGACGGACTTTCAGGTAAACCCATATTGACACGGCCTATCATCCTTGATGAGGACCACTTCCACCAGCTGACTGCCAAAGAAACCTGCAACAATATTCTCATCCATACGACGGAAGGGCTCTATTGTAGGCGCATCAGTACGGAGGTAGATGAATGGACCAGGGAAGGCGGAGTCCCTCCCCGCTATATCGGTGACCTAAAAGAAGCGGACTACCGGGACGTATTGAAATACAGCATACGGACTGGAACTAAAAGTTTAGAACTTTCCCGTAGGTTTAAAGATAAGGGGCATGTAATAGACTGGGAGGATGGATTTGAGATCGTCGCGCCTGGGGTATCAAAATGGTCGGCTATCAAGAGACTGCTCCAAGTCTACGGTATAGATAAGAAGGAAGCGGTTGCCATCGGAGACGGACCGAATGATATCCAAATGCTGCAAAACGCCGGCACAGGGGTTGCCATGGCAAATGCCCTTCCTACGGTGAAGGCCTATGCTGATTTCGTCACCAATCACCACCAAAAAGACGGCTTGGCCGAATTTATTGAACATTATCTGATAAACTCTTTTGCCGTGTAAAAGCAATCCAGACCCCGCCTTGTATCTAACAGGGGGGTTTTTTCGTTTTCGGAGCCCAAACTGCATACCTCCCCTGAATATAGGCATAATAACAGCGTGATTATAATATATTCCACACACTCAGGGGGATTACCATGAAAAGAGTCTCAAGTGTTTTTTATATAACCGCGGCCCTGATTATAATTGCAGTCCTGCTGGGATCCTTATTTCCCGAAAATGCAGAGCGGATAACTGGTGAGGTAAACTCGTTCCTGTCTGCTACGTTTGGGTGGTATTACATGTGGATCATGGTCGGCTTTATCTCTGTTTCATTTTTTATTGCCTTCAGCCCCTATGGGAAAATCCGCTTGGGACAAGATGAGGACCGTCCGGATTTTTCTACCACATCATGGATTGCCATGCTTTTTTCTGCAGGACTTGGTATCGGCCTTGTCTTCTATGGTGCAGCCGAGCCACTGCTTCATTCCTTTTCGGATGCACCCGTATCAGAAGCGGGGTCGGACCAAGCTATAAAGGAAGGGATGGCTTTTACCTTCTTTCATTGGGGGCTGCATGGCTGGGCGATGTACGGGATTGTAGCCCTCACTCTAGCCTTTTTTCAGTTCCGTAAAAGGGAGCCAGGTTTAATCTCGGCTACTTTGAAGCCGCTTTTTGGCGATAGGATGAAAGGCCCTGCAGGCAAGGCGATTGATGTGCTTGCAACCTTTGCGACCATATTTGGTGTAGCAACCTCTCTCGGACTAGGTGCAGCCCAGATAAACGGCGGACTATCCCATTTATTCGGATTGGAAGTAGGCTTTATTAGCCAACTGATTATCATTTCGATCATAACCGTGCTGTTTCTCATTTCTGCCTGGTCGGGCTTAAGTAAAGGAATCAGGTATTTGTCCAATACGAATCTTATCTTGGCGGTAGTATTATTTTTCGGTGTATTGTTCATCGGACCGACCCTGCTGATTCTTAACATGCTTTCTGAGACATTCGGCTATTACGTCCAGAATATCCTGCAGATGAGTTTCCGTACTGCCCCTCTTGGTACAGATAACCGGGACTGGCTCGATGCCTGGACAATTTTCTATTGGGCATGGTGGATATCATGGGCGCCTTTTGTAGGAATGTTCATTGCTCGGGTTTCCCGTGGGAGAACAATCAGACAGTTTATGGTAGGAGTAATGATCGTTCCAACGATAATCTCTGCCATATGGTTTGCAACCTTCGGGACGACGGCTGTAAGCGTTCAGCAAAGTGGTGTAGACCTAACACAGTATCCATTGGAGATACTTACATTCCATATGTACGATAATCTCTCCTTTTCCTTTTTGTTATCACTGTTATCCATTTCCTTGATCCTGACTTTTTTCATTACCTCTGCTGACTCGGCAACGTTTGTCCTAGGAATCCAAACCACTAACGGATCCCTCACTCCTGCCAACAGCGTTAAAATTGTCTGGGGACTGGCACAGTCATCAGTAGCAGTCGTCCTCCTCTACGTAGGAGGACTAACCGCATTGCAGAACACCATCATTGCTGCTGCTTTCCCTTTTTCTTTCATTGTTATATTAATGGTTGTTTCACTGCTGAAAGGTTTGAATAAAGAACTAAAGCTGATGAAGAAGCAGAAAATATAAGCCTCCGTCTCAGTGCATTAAATATTCCGTGTATTAATATACAAGTCTTCATTTGTAGAGAGCCCCTTCACTTAGTTAACCCGATATCTAGGTGAAGGGTCATCGTCTATGTCTAAAAGTCTGCTGCCGTTAATGCCCTCTTGTCCTCCCTCCAGCGGCAATTGCTATGGCCATCAAGTTCTTATGAGCCTCTATTTTCCTTTTATTCACTTAACCATCCAAGCCATTCCCAGTCTATCTAGCTTAGCCTCCTCCTAAATATTGAAGAACCTAGGAAGTCAATCCCAAACTCAACTATTTCCTTCTAAAGGGAAAGAGCATGATAAATTCCCGTAATTTGTAAAAAAACATCGATAAATAGAAAACGATTATAGCAGGGATTTTAAAGGTTTTGTAGAAATGATGTTATAAGGCATTTGCAACACAACATAAGGATGGTGAACAAAATGTTAAAGAAGGACTTATTCAAATGGCTGCCGCGTAAAGATCAACTAACATGTGAGAGAAAACTGTCACGGGTAATGAAACGGTTAAGAGTCCGGAACTTCAACTTTAACTGGGATCGTAAAAGCTGCTTCATTGAATTCCGTTACCAAGAACGTTCCTATCGTTTGGAACACTCTATAGAGAAAGCAAAAAAACGGGGTATTTTCTTAAATAATGGGCTGGATTGCTTACTGGAGTTGACGAAGTCTTTGGAAGACCTTTGCGGGATTATTGAAAGAGGAACATATCCATTCGAGGCATGGATAGCCGGAATGGAACAAGCAACAGCACAGGAAGAAGAAATCTCTGAATACGAAGAAGAGTTTCATATCCGCTACAGGTCAACCGGAAAGCAGACTCCTTCCGACTACCAGCATCATGACCAGCTCACCCCTTTTGACCAGGACAGCCCTTTGCGATTCAATCATCCGGAGCAGATTCTTCAATCAACTGATCGGAAATAAACTTCTATTAACTTGTAACTTTAAAAATTCACGGCTAAAGCATATAACTTAACAGCGAACACAAACGTAAACACCTTCTTTACGTTTGTTTTTTTGTGATTCCATAGGAAATGTAAATTTAATGTAAAGTTTTCGGCTACTCTATTTACAAAACACAGCCTGTCGTTAACAATAAGAGTGTCACTCTGATGACAGATTTCGACATAGAAAGGCAGGTAGTGATTTTGGAATTAGATGTACAGACATTGATTTTTGAATTTATTGGGGGATTGGGTATTTTCCTCCTTGGTATAAAGTATATGGGAGATGGCCTGCAGAAAACAGCAGGTGATCGTTTAAGAGACCTTCTGGACAAATTCACCAGCAATCCTTTTATGGGTGTGTTGGCAGGTATTGTGGTAACCATTCTGATTCAGTCAAGTACAGGAACGACCGTATTGACCATCGGACTGGTAAATGCCGGATTTATGAGCTTCAGACAGGCGATTGGGGTTATTATGGGGGCCAATATAGGCACCACCGTCACTGCATTTATTATTGGTATTGATATTGGAGAGTATGCACTGCCAATCGCAGCTCTTGGGTCTTTTTTGATATTTTTCTTTAAAAATCTAAAGGTGAATCATATTGGACAGACTATTTTTGGATTTGGTGCATTATTCTTAGGGTTGGAATTTATGAGTAGTGGAATGTCTCCGCTTCGTGAACTTCAGGCATTCCAAGACTTGACAGTAAGTATGAGTTCCAATCCTATTCTTGGGGTCGTAATCGGTACGGTATTTACGGTCATTGTACAAAGTTCTTCGGCCACCATCGGGGTTCTACAGGGATTGTTTGCACAGGGAGCTATTTCCTTGGATGCAGCATTGCCTGTATTGTTCGGAGATAATATCGGTACCACCATCACAGCTGTACTTGCCTCCATCGGGGCGTCTGTAGCTGCAAAGAGGGCTGCACTGACACACGTAACTTTTAACCTTATTGGAACAGTATTAGTCCTTCTGCTGTTGGGCTTGTACACACAGTTTGTTGCCTATCTCCAGACAACACTTGACTTGAACCCAGAAATGACCATTGCGTTCGCCCATGGAAGTTTTAACTTGGCAAACACCATTCTTCAATTCCCATTCATTGGTGCGTTGGCATGGTTGATGACAAAATTGGTTCCAGGTGAAGATGTCATGGTCGAGTATAAGCCGCAACATCTGGATCCTATTTTCATCCAGCAATCATCCACACTAGCCCTTGACCAGGCAAAGCAAGAGGTTGTACGGATGGGCGAATATGCATCCAAAGGGCTGGAAGAAACGAATCTCTACCTGACCACAAACCAAACTAAACATTCAGAAATGGCCATGCAAATTGAAGGTGCATTAAACAACTTGGACCGTGAGATTACTGATTATCTAGTCAACATCTCTACAGAATCATTGTCCGAAGCGGATAGCAGCAGGCATACAGCCCTGATGAATACCGTCCGGGATATTGAACGGATTGGAGATCATTTTGAAAATCTCATTGAACAGGTCGACTATCGCAAATCACATAAAGTGCATCTTACAGAACAGGCAATGATCGAACTGAACAATATGTTCGACTTAACCATCCTTACAGCAAAGCAAGCTGTAAAAGCTTTGGAGGATAATGACAGAGCATTGGCTCTTGACGTCCTGAAAAAAGAGGAAGAAATAGATAAGATGGAGAAAGAATACCGCAGAAAACATATCATTCGTGTAAATGAAGGACAGTGCAGCGGAACTGCGGGGATTGTGTTCGTTGATATGCTCAGCAACTTGGAACGTATTGGGGACCATGCCGTGAACATTGCCGAAGATGTACTCGGCGAATAAACAAGCTATACTTGCAGAGAAGCCTTTGGTTTTTCTGCAAGCTTTTTTATTTATCCGGATATTCCCAAATACTTGATAGACTTTTTATATTAGTTATTATGGAAAAAAGAGGCATGGTAAATGGAGGTTCGTCTTTAAAAGACGGAAATGGCTCTTTTCTTTAATTTCATGTAAAATGTGGCAATGGTCGGAGACAATAATGTAGACTACTATTAAAAATAACACTAAAGGAGAATGCAAATGGTATATGTATTACAAATCGATTTCAAAATGGAGGGCCCATTCGGTGATGAAATGGCCGATTCGTTCGCTGAATTGGCAAGGAGTATAAATCAAGAGGAAGGCTTCAGGTGGAAGATCTGGACGGAAAACCCGGAGGCAAATGAGGCTGGAGGTATTTATATTTTTGAAACTAAAGAAACAGCGGAACAGTACTTGGATATGCATACAAACAGACTGGCGGAATTTGGAATAACCGATGTCCGTGCAAAGATTTTTTCAATCAATTCTAAACTCACCGAAATCACCAATGGACCTATAAATTAAGAACCCTTCTCCAATCAAAAAGCCGTGAGGTTTCCCCTCACGGCTTTTTCCGCTTACTCTCCGGTATTCGCAAAATGCTTGATTCTCTCTCCAATCTCATCCCGTACACGTTGGAAGACGGCCCACTTTTCCTCTTCAGTTCCTTCCGCTTTTGCCGGGTCATCAAAGCCCCAGTGCTCTCTCTTTACATGCGGGGGTGTCACTGGACATTTGTCTGCTGCATCACCACAAAGTGTGACAGCCATCGTGGCGTTATTTAAAATATCCATATCAATGATTTCCGATTCCTGATTCGAGATATCAATCCCTATTTCTTCCATTGCTTTTACTGCATTGGGGTTAAGACCATGGGCTTCAATCCCTGCACTCCTTACTTCCCAGTCGTCACCCAGATGTTTTTTCGCCCAGCCCTCAGCCATTTGGCTTCGGCAGGAATTCCCTGTACAGAGGAAATAGATAATTTTTTTAGACATATACATTCTCCTTTTGTTCCATATTTACAGGTATTTAATTTTTAGTCTGTGAAAGGTTAAATAATCAATAGCGTCAGATACAGACCTAACAAAGTAATAAAAAGGATAGGTATGGTTAGAACTATCCCTATTTTAAAATAGGTTCCCCAAGAAATTTTTACTCCTTTTTGGGAAAGCACATGAAGCCACACGAGGGTCGCCAGTGAGCCAATGGGCGTAATCTTCGGCCCTAAATCAGAGCCAACCACATTGGCATAGATTAATGCTTCCCGCGTGATGCCGGAAGTATTGGTCTCGGCAATAGCCAAAGCATCAATCATAACCGTCGGCATATTGTTCATGATGGATGACAGGAAAGCGGCGATGAAGCCCATAGCCATCGTAGCTGCAAACAGGCCTTGTTCAGCAGCAGCTTGGATAACGACGGCCAAAGCTCCTGTAAGACCCGCGTTCCCCAATCCATATACGACCACATACATTCCAAGGGAGAAGAACACAATATCCCAGGGCGCTCCCTTAACAACTGCTTTCGTATCCACCGCTTTACTGTTCCTGGCCATCAAGAGGAAGAATATCGCTATGACACCTGCAACAATGGAAACTGGGAGATGGATGAACTCACTGACAAAGTAGCCGATAACTAATAGACCGAGTACATACCATGATAGATGAAACATCTTCATATCCTGTATAGCATCTGCAGGCTCGCTCAATTTGGAAACCTCATAAGACCTCGGAATGCTCTTTCTGAAATAGATCAGTAAGACCGTGATGGTTGCCGTTAGTGCAAAAAGGTTGGGAATAACCATCCGAGATGCATATTCGACAAAGCCGATATTAAAGAAATCAGCCGATACAATATTGACCAGGTTACTAACCACGAACGGCAAGGAAGTTGTATCAGCAATAAACCCGCTGGCCATGATGAACGGAAAAATCATCTTTTCTTTAAAGTTCAAGTTTCTGACCATGGCGAGGACGATTGGTGTAAGGATCAGCGCCGCCCCATCATTAGCAAAAAAGGCTGCGACGATGGCACCCAGAATACTAATATAGACAAACATTTTTATACCGTTGCCTTTTGCTATTCTGGCCATATGTAGTGCAGCCCATTCAAATAGCCCGATTTCATCCAGAATTAACGAAATAAGTATAATAGCCACAAAAGCAAGGGTTGCATTCCACACAATCTCTGTTACTTCCAGGACATCACTGAATTCCACCACACCCACCAACAAAGCAACAATGGCTCCACCAATGGCAGACCAGCCTATATTCAGCCCTTTCGGCTGCCAGATGACTAATATTAGTGTTACTAAAAAGATTAAAACTGCAAGTATAAGCGTTGATGACAAAACCAAATTCCCCCTATTAACAACAAGTGATACGTGAACCGCTTGCTTCCAATTCTTCTAATCTATGAGCCTGGTCAGGCAGTTGATCCAGGAGTTGCTGGACAAATGGATAATACTCATGATTTTTGTTTATGGAATAGAAAATCCACTGTCCCCTTCTGTCTTCTTTCACCAGGCCTACGTCTCTCAACTTACGAAGGTGCTGGCTGATTGATGGCTGGCTGACTTTGAAGATTTCCACAAATTCACAGACACAGCAATCATGGCCATCCAGGATTTTCACCATCGTAAGACGTGTTTTATCCCCTAATAATTTCAGCAACATTGCCGCACGACCCAACTCAATTGATATTTTTTCCATTGCTCGGTCACCTCCCCAACGTTTATCATCATATAATAATGTGCTTATATAATCAAATGCTTTTTTCGAAGATGGTTAATATCTTCTAGTGTCTGCTCAAGTGGGACATGTTTCTGCACCCAATGTAAAATCATTGTAAAGTTTCTTCGCTGGAGTTGGCACCATCTATAAGATCTGTTAAGTTAGAGTCATATAATCTCCGATATCGAAAACCGATATCGATTTTCAAAGTAAGGAGTGGTTCAACTGGAGGACAAAATATTGAGGAAGCTGTTTTTGGGCTTTATTCAAATACATATCCTGCATCATGCCAAGGAACATCCTGTTTACGGTGCCTGGATGCATGAAGAGTTAGAAGAACATGGGTATGAGATCAGCCCGGGCACATTGTATCCTATTCTTCGTAACATGGAGTCGGACGGGCTTCTGGAAAGAGAGGAGAAAAATGTGGAAGGAAAAATAAGAAAATATTACACCGCAACCCCTCAAGGAGAGAAAATACTGGATAAAGCCCGGGCTCAAGCCTACGAACTATTTAAGGAAATCAACGATTAAAAGAAGGTGATGAAATCATGAGTAAAACTAATAATAATAAGCTTAAAACATTATGGGAGATTCTGCTTGTTTCAACCAGACTTGGTTTCACTTCATTCGGCGGGCCGGTTGCCCATTTGGGTTATTTTCACGAGGAGTATGTCCGCAGACGTAAATGGATGGATGAAAAGGGCTATGCAGACCTGGTGGCACTCTGTCAGTTCCTCCCCGGACCTGCAAGCAGCCAGGTAGGGATTGGGATAGGTGTCATGCGGGGTGGAGTCTTAGGAGGGATGACTTCATTCCTCGGGTTTACACTCCCTTCTGTTATTGCTCTCATCATTTTTGCCTCTGTGCTCCACACATTTAATGTGGAAAATGCTGGGTGGATCAACGGTCTGAAAATTGTAGCTGTTGTTGTCGTCGCCCACGCAATTTTGGGGATGGCTCAAAAATTGACCCCCGATGTACAACGGCGGACCATCGCTTTACTGGCATTGGTCATTACGCTCCTATGGCAGACGACATACACACAAATTGGTGTCATTCTTCTCGGGGGAATTGTCGGCTTTCTTATCTACAAACAGCAGACCAGCCAAGAGGATGAACCCTTGATTACCCATTTTCCAATTTCACGTCGATTAGGGTATATCAGCTTGGCTCTATTCTTTGGGTTCCTTTTCTTGCTGCCCGTCTTAAGAAATCTTACTTCCATTGAATGGATTGCTCTATTTGACAGCTTTTACCGCTCAGGATCCCTAGTTTTCGGCGGTGGACATGTGGTATTACCGTTACTGGAACAGGAATTTGTCCCTACAGGCTGGTTAACGGAGGAAGAATTCCTTGCCGGCTATGGTGCAGCACAGGCGGTACCCGGCCCATTGTTCACATTTGCTGCTTATATTGGTGCTGTTATAAATGGGTGGCAGGGTGGATTGTTAGCGACTTTCGCCATATTTTTCCCTGCATTCCTGCTTATTTTAGGCACTCTCCCGTTTTGGGATGAATTAAGAAGCAATCACAGAATAAGAGCCGCTCTCTTAGGTGTCAATGCTGCTGTTGTAGGAATCCTCATCTCTGCATTCTATGATCCGATCTGGACCAGCTCCATTTTCGCCCCTATTGATTTTGCCTTGGCGGCAGTACTGTTCACCATGCTGGTATACTGGAAACTCCCTCCATGGGTAGTGGTTATATCTGGAGCTATCGGCGGGACATTAATCTCATATTTTTAAAGGAAGTCCTGTAAAAAGCTGATTCTCTAAAGAGAGAATCAGTTTATTTTATCTTAATCTAAAGTAAGTTCACTTACCCTTTAAGGTGAAAAACCATTAACATGTAATTCGGGGAAGATAGCATCAATAATTCCTGCCTAATTCGACTCCCATTGCATCCCCTTTTATTGCGTGATCCGAACCGAATGAATGCTCCGGCGATACATAGTCGTATAAAGTTTAAAAGACTTTCGCACCGTATTGAATGAAATTTTTACAGGGAGTATTCATTTATACCTGACAAACGCCCACCCATTACATGGATAGATGAATAACCTAAACTGAATAATAAATATGGAGGTTTTATCATGCATTTTGATCAGACTTTAAAAAATCTTTTAGAAGAAGCAAGTTTATACGGTTTACTAGCAAAAAGGTATGAATACAGCGATCCACAGCGCCATATATATTTTTATCAAAAACATTTTAACGCAGTCATGAAGCTGGAACAGCATTACATGATGATGGAAAGCAAGAGTAACAGCCACCAGAAAATGAAATCAGGGAATTTTCCAATGTATTAGGAAACCGTTTCATTTATATAAAGATACGAAAAAGCGCCCCTATGCGCTTTTTCGCCTTTTGACAGCCATCTGAAAACTTCGACCATTTGTAGCCTAAATAAATTGTTAGAACCTCACCTCAGAATTTTGCTGAAGCCACCCTTAGTAAAGGAATCTACTCTATCATTCTTTTTCAAAAAATAATATTTCCGGTCCCTATCCTGCCCAATAGTCTGCTGGATGAAATCATGGGTGCCCTCTACTATTTTCCCTTTGTCATGATCCATGGACGCGACATGGTAAGAATTGTTGAGCACAACCTTCTGCTTATCTGGAGAGGCGATATGCTCAAGAATGTAATCAGTATTTTGTGGAGGAACTACATGATCTTCTTTTGATTTAATGCCTAGTACCGGGCAAGTGATTTCTGGGAGAATCCCAGGTGTCAGGTCCATTAATTTCTGAAGTTCCTGAATCGACTTGAGCGGAGTGCTGTCAAAAGTGATTTCATGTACCCCTTTCGCTTTAATATCTGGCTCTCCTTCGGTAAGGAATCTTGGTACTGTTTTCTTTCGGAGATGCTCATAGGATGGAATGGTTAAAGCAGGGTTCACCAAGATGACCCCATCAATTCCCTCATTATTGCGGGCCAGCCAAAGTGACAGAGTCCCTCCCATCGATTGCCCGAGAACGAAGACCCTGCTGCAATGCTGCCTCAACTCCTTGTAACCTCTCTCCAATTCTCCATACCATTCATGATACGTACATTTCTCCAACTCATAAGGGCTGGTTCCGTGCCCCTTCAACCTTGGAGCAAGAACTGTATATCCTTCCCTTGCTAGTTTCTCCCCAATAAAACGGACACTTTGCGGTGTACCCATAAATCCATGTGAAATAAGTACACCTGTCTGTCCACCTTCCATAAAAAACGACTCTGCACCTGAAAGAACCGGATATCGCTCCGTCATAAAAACTTCCCCCTAAACTATTATCCTATCTCTGATCATTAAATTAAATTAATTATATCAGTTTACTCGGATATAATAAAGCAAATATTTTTTGAAGACCTTACCTAACAACGGGTGTAAAATCAATGAACAGCCGAAGCCACTACATCTTTTCCCCGCAAAAAAAGAGCCTTCTATACTGGGAGAAGCTCAGAATAGAAGGCATAACTATGCAGGACAGGGCAGAGTGGAAGTTTTGCAATCCTACTCACGCCCAAAATAAACCTACTGTACAAGAAAAGAACCTGGAACATTATAACTAAACTGCAAAACGCATATTTGTTCCAGGCCGGTTAGATAATCAGGGATGCTAGTTATAACTGTATTAGATGAGGCGGAGTGATACAATGCCTTCAATTTCCCTGATTTCCTTCTCCAGTACAGGAAGGATGTCGCCGTTCACCTCATCATCAATATCAATCATTGTATACGCCATATCCCTAAAACTTCTGTTCACCATGTCAGCGATGTTCAGGTTGTAATTGGAAAGGACAGAAATAATTTGGCTGACCATATTAGGAACATTCTGATGGAATGCTGCCACCCGTTTTTTTCCTGTATACGGAAGAGAAGCATTCGGGAAGTTAATAGAGTTTTTGATATTTCCTGTTTCCAGGAAGTCCTTCACTTGCTTCGCGGCCATTACTGCACAGTTTTCCTCCGATTCCTTCGTTGATGCACCAAGATGGGGGATAGGTACGGCATTCGGCATGTTCAACACATTTTCATTAGGGAAATCAGTAATATACTTGCCGACCTTTCCGCTTTTCAGTGCCTCAGCCATATCCCCTTCATTCACCAGCCCATCGCGGGAGAAATTGAGAATATGTACATCGGATTTCATAAGAGCGAACGTTTCCTTATTGAACATTCCTGCCGTATCATCTGTGAGCGGAACGTGAACCGTAATATAATCGGCGTTCGCAAACAATTCTTCAATGGTCATAGCACGGTGTACCTTCCTTGAAAGGTTCCAAGCGGTATCGACAGAGATGAATGGATCGAAACCAACAACATTCATATCTAAGTCGAGTGCATCATTTGCGACAAGTGCCCCAATTGCACCTAGTCCTATAACACCCAGCGTCTTGCCTTTTACTTCTTTACCGACAAACTGCTTCTTCCCTGCTTCGACTTGCTTAGAGATCCGCTCTTCTTCTCCATCCAAGTTTTTCACCCAGCTCAAGCCGTCAAAAAGATTGCGGGATGAAGCTATCAAGGAAGTCAGCACCAGCTCTTTTACCGCGTTTGCATTGGCCCCTGGTGTATTGAATACGGCTATTCCCTGTTCCGTACACCTGTCTACTGGAATATTATTGACACCGGCTCCTGCACGAGCAATTGCCTTTAAGTTATCATTGAAGTCCATATGGTGCATATTATAACTGCGGGCAACAATAGCGTCTGGGTTTGGATCATCATTATCGATGGCATAGTGTTCTTTATCAAAGACATTAAGTCCTCGTTCGGCAATATTGTTTAATGTTTTTATTGTTTTAACCTTATTCAGCGTGATGGTAGTCATTTTTTCTTCCTCCTTTTAAATTCGCAGAGTGATCAGGTTCATGTAGGCTTTTTTCAGCTACACTTCATACACTTATCGCTGTCAGAAACCAATAGAATACGGGCTATCCCTCCTAAAAACAGAAAGAGGTAAGGGAATAAAAATTCCCTTACCTCTGCCCAGGCGAACGGCTTATCGTCACTATGTGCTCCCTCACGGTTATCCGTGTTTCGCCAGTTACACACAGTCCCTTTCATTTCTTTTATAGTAACAATATTTATATCAATATTCAACCGCTAATTTATTGCTAAATTCTTCTTTTCCAAAAAAACGCAGCCGTTTTATTTAATCAGATTATAAACCCGTGCCTCATACGGGCTCAAGCGGAGGGTGCCCAACCTTTCCCTACCGCCGGCTTTATAGTTGCCCAGAAGGAGTTCCGCCTCTTTTCCGATTAAATCGCTTGGAAGCCTGCACACTGTTTTTTCCTTGAACATGTTGCTTACAATAAGCATTACTTTATCATCAAGCTTCCGGGTGTAGGCATATATCCGGTCGTGCCCTTCCAGAACCAAATCATACTTTCCGTACACCAAGACATCATTCTGTTTCCTTAGCTGGATCAGTTCCTTATAATAATGATAAATGGATTCAGGGTCGCTCTTTTCCTGCTCGACATTGATGAAGGTATAATTAGGATTCACCTTTATCCAGGGAGTTCCACCCGTGAAACCAGCTTGTCTCCCAGCTGTCCACTGCATGGGAGTCCGGGCATTATCACGGCCGTTTTTCCAAATGATTTCCATTACCTCCTCATAACTCTTTCCCTTCTCTCGCTCTGTACGGTAAAGATTGTGAATTGCAACATCCTGATAATCATCCATCGATTTGAACTGTACATTAGTCATTCCTATTTCTTGCCCCTGGTAGATAAATGGCGTCCCCTGCATTAAAAAATACATGGTGGCGAGGCATTTAGCAGACGGCTCACGATATTCCCCATCGTCTCCCCAGGTGGAAACGGAACGCGGCTGGTCATGGTTCTCCAGGAATAATGCATTCCATCCTCTTCCCTCCAGCCCTTTTTGCCACTTTGTCAACGTTTCTTTAAGGGCATGGATATCCAGCCCGCCCGAGGTGCTTTTCCCCCATAGATCCAAGTGTTCAAACTGAAAGACCATGTTGAATTTCCCGTTCTTTTCACCGACCCATTCATCAGCTTCTTCTATGGTAACACCATTCGCTTCACCAACCGTCATAATGTCATATTTAGAGAATGTCTCTCTCTTCAACTCTTCCAAATAGACTTGGATTCCTTCCTTGTTTCTATGGCCGTCCATGGACGGAACATATTTTTTATTTTTGGGATTAGGCAGGTCTGGCAGCCCTGGCAGCTTTTTAATATGGGAAATGGCATCCACTCGAAAACCGTCAATGCCTTTATCGAGCCACCAATTTATCATGTTATACAAGTCATGGCGAACAGCCGGATTTTCCCAATTCAGATCCGGCTGTTTCCGTGAAAAAACATGCATATAATACTCGTCTGTATGCTTGTCGTATTCCCAGACAGAGCCGCTGAAGATGGATTCCCAGTTATTCGGCTCTTTGCCTTTTTTACCGGCACGCCAGATATAATAGTCACGATAGGGATTTTTCTTGGAAGACCGCGACTCTATAAACCATGGATGTTCATCGGAAGTATGGTTAATGACGAGATCCATGATTAACCTCATCCCGCGTTGATGCACTTCCCTAAGCAGCTGATCAAAATCTTCCATGGTACCGAACTCGCTCATAATTTCCTGATAATCACTGATATCATATCCATTATCCTCGTTTGGGGATTTATAAATGGGACAGATCCAAATAACATCTATACCTAGTTCTTCTAAGTAATCAAGTTTAGATATGACTCCCTGCAGGTCACCGATCCCGTCCCCATCCGAATCCCTGAAACTGCGTGGATAAACCTGATAGGCAACTGCTTCCTTCCACCATTTCCTCTTCATATACATCCTCCTGGCTATTCATTTTCTTCCATCACCCCATCGAAACCCAGTCTGACACGGCTCAAATTGGCTGCATGATTAATTAGACAGCAATAGACGCAGGTTCATTGAAACCTTCCTCTAAAGCTTTACTTTTTCACCCAGGACTACCTATTTATATGGCCCTTTATTTATTTCTATTCCGAGCCGGCATTTCCTGCTTGGAAAAGGGCACTTTCCTCCACTCCAGCATACATTCTTTTACTGCGGGAAATGCTTGTGGTTTAGACTTCACGCAAAAAGAAAGACTATCTCTTTTATGTAATACTACAAAAGAGATAGTCTTTCGAGAGCCTATCCGTTCTTAACCGGTGAGCATACAGCATATAAACTCTCCGATGGATCGGACATATTGACTTCAATAATCCTGTAGCCTCCAGGATTTATTGTTGATATTTGTTTACTATTCATGGCTCCTCTTCCTTTCTGCAATTTCCTCACACCGCAGTTAATATATGCAGAAAGTTCAAAGATGTGACCGTTATTAAATAAAGATGCACTTCTGGCCGCTCGAATTGCGCCCATATGGTAGGACAAGCATCCTATTCCTCTTCATTTAGGGAAACCGCTGCTTTAATAAGTGAAGTGAAGGCTTCCGGCTGAATATCTTCCATCTTTTCTATTCTGATATGCCTCATTGTTTTTCCTGAACCTTGCAATGATAGATTTCCGGCTTTCTCCTGAAGGTTACTTCCTTTATGGAACCCAAGATTAACATGCTGTTTGGCAGTCTGCAGGTAACAAACCAGCCCGTTAAAAGAGTAATTAGGCATCGACCATTTAAACTCCTCTTTAAGCTTGGGAGAAGAACTTAAAATAATTTTCCTTAAAGCTGCTGTCATTTGTTGAATATCCTCAGGCAAATCATTAATAAACAGTTCAACATCCTTGCTCATTCTATCTTCGACCATTAGGGCATCTCCTTCATTTAAAGGTAATCACACTACATAGACTAACTT
This sequence comes from Virgibacillus sediminis, assembly GCF_042643265.1. NCBI lineage: Bacteria > Bacillati > Bacillota > Bacilli > Caryophanales > Bacillaceae > Virgibacillus > Virgibacillus sediminis. The sequence goes on from NZ_JBHRRZ010000039.1 coordinate 76,982, forward strand.
GATAATACATAATTACACGGAGGATTGTCTACTTGCTTTATCTGGTTAAGTTGGGCCAACAGGAGAAAATATGGACATCGACACTACCACATAGGGTTATCTCCATGCTTTATGTTCGAACCTAATTATCATGGACTTCTATCTTTTCCTGATGGAAAAATGATCACGGAGAACAGGCCAGTTTTGAGGGAATGGACTACCCAACACCCAGTAACTTCCTCCCCTTAATCCATATTCGTCAATGACTTGATATTTCGCTGATATACTCCGGGCATCCTCAAACCAAACTTCATGTCTCTGCCCTGCATCATCTGTATATCGAAAATAAGGAGACTGGGACACTTCGTCATATTGGATTGGTGCTCCGTAGGCCGCAGCCAGCTGGACCGCTTCCTTTGGGCTTACCGTACGCGCGAATGTACCTTCTACCCATGGTATATTCCAATCCCGTCCGTATAAGGGGATTCCCATTAATATCTTTTCCCTGGGGATGGCGGTAACTGCATAATCCAGCACCTCCCTGACTTCATGGATAGGAGCGATAGCCATTGGCCTCCCGCCAGCCCATCCCCACTCATATGTCATAAGCACTACGAAGTCGAGGATTTCGCCATGTGCCGCATAATCATGTGCTTCATACAGTAATCCTGCTTGGTCCGCCCGATCCTTGGGAGCTAACGCTGACGATACAGAATAACCGCGTGGCCGCAATCTATCAACGACCCTTCTTAGAAAATTATTATAGTTCTCCCTGTCCTCAGGATAAACATACTCCAAATCAAAATTGACACCCGCATACCCTTTTGTTTCCATCTCATTCAGAATATTATTGATCAATCTATCCTGACGGTCCGTATCTCTCAGTACCGCCGCAGCTAAATCTGAACTGAATGAGCCCTCCGAAAAATTGGTCAATACGAGTAATGGCTCGATATTTTGTTCTCTGGCTGCCTCTAATATAAGATTATCCTGCAGTTCTGTGAGGGAGCCGTCCTCCCTGATCGAATAGGTGAACGGAGATAAATAAGTAAAATGCCTTCCCAGTGCAAGCACTTCCCGCCTTCCCTCTTCACCCATGTTGGTTATATAGGCATTGATTTCTTTTGTAGACTCCGTTTCCCTTGGTATATATAGTATTTGGCCGATATAAAGAAAGGATGGGTCAGCTAGTTGATTCACTTCTACCATCTGTTCTACCTGTACATTATACCGCTGAGCTATTTCCCATAAAGTTTCCCCCGGCTGAACGGCATGAGGAAAATAAGGAAGAATCAACATATCCCCCGGAAAAATCAATGAAGGGTCAGCAATCTGGTTGAACTGTGCCAATTCCTGTACCGACAAGCCAAAACGCTGTGCAATCCTCCAAAGCGTGTCGCCTGGCTGTACGACGTATTCTCTTCCTCTTTCAGGAATAACAAGCGCCTGCCCCACTACCAATACATTGGGATTCTCGATCTCATTCACTAAGATAATCTGATGGATATCCGCTCCATAACGAAGGGATAACTCCCATAATGTATCCCCGGCCTGTATCACATGTATTTGCATGTATCCTCACCTCTCCATAAGTCTCTATATACCATGCTATTCATGTGCTAAGCCTGTTATTAACCCCCCTTCCACTCTAGGCGAAAACAAGAGCCTGTTATACAGCGTGATGCTGGCAACTATCCCTCCTCATTTCATTTCTCTACATTTTCCTCTGCGGATGGGATCCCAGCAGCATGATGACTAATCTGATCTAAAAATTACGCATGTCTGACAACCAAAAAAACTGCCCATCCGAAGATGAGCAGTTTTTTTACTTTAAAGAATTGGCATGCCGTGACGTTGGAAGGCTGCCACTTCAAGATCAGACATTCCTTGAAGTTCTGCAAAGGCAGCAACATTATCAGATATTTTCGGGGCATATCCTGCCGGAGGAGCAGCATGTCCCATTTGGCGCTGGCTTCTGGCATTTCTTTTGGCAAATGGCCCCCATATTGCCAGTGTCAATCCCGGGTCTTGGATATTTACAAATAACGTGCTTCCATCAGGTGAAAATGTCGGTCCAGCAAGCTCTGAGTTGTTCAACCTATTTTCAGCAAAGGTATATGCCTCCCCTTCCGGAGTGAGCCCGATAATGCGATCTGTCCCATCTCCATCTTCGGCAATCCACAAATCTCCCCATGGGGTGACCGTAATATTATCCGGAGCTTCCAAATCATTGGCATGCGTGGACTCATAAAATAATTCCAGTGTGTTCGTTGCCGGAATGTAACGATAGACGGTACCTAATGCTTCACTTCCTCCTGAGGTATCGGAGAACCAAAATACTCCGCCGACCATATGGCAGCCCTCCAACCTGGAGAATTGAATACAGCCTTTTTCTTCTGCATCATCGGTGGGTTTCTCGGGATCAACATCTTTCCATACAATGCCAAACTTCTGTCCGGAATGAAACTTGCTTGCATGGTTGGTGCTTAATTCTTCCATTGCTGCTGCCTGCAGCTTTCCTCCCTTATGTAGTGATCCAATTGTCTGGCTGCGGTCGTTTGGAAGGAAGCGGTAGAAGAAGCTAGGGCCTGCATCCTCTGTCAGATAGACGATCCCTGTTGCCGGGTCTACATCCACGGCCTCATGGGAGAATGCTCCCATTTCCCTGATCGGCGTTTTGGAAAGGTTGCTCTCCGGATCGAGAGGATCCACTTCAAAGACATAACCATGCCCTTTTTCCAATGTTTCTTCACATGTCAGCCATGTACCCCAAGGTGTTCCTCCCCCAGCGCAATTTCGGATGGTGCCTGCAGATGTCACATATTCTTCCTTTACTTTCCGGTCGTTTCCCACCACCAATGCAGTAGTTCCGCCGGTATAATCTTTGCTATATGGGTTCTTACCTATAACCGGATACTCTGTATCACCAGTCAGTTCATGATTGCGTACAAGGATGGTCGAATTATTTTTTCCCTGAAACGCTGCCATCCCATCAAATGCTTGAGGAACCGGCCGGCCGTCTGCCATCTTTTTGCCTTCTTCGGAAATAATCCGGTACTGGAAGCCTTTTGGCAGATCAAAAATTCCTCCTGGGTCCTTCACCAACGGCCCATAGCCGCTAAAAGATCCCTTGGCATGTGGAGAGGCTGCCAATGCTGCCTTTTCACTTAATGAAAATAGGCCGCTTGCTCCTAAAGCAATAGCCGCTGTACTGATTCCGCCCACCTTTAAAAATCTGCGCCTCTCCATATTCGTTTTCTCACTCATGTTAAAACTCCTCCTCTTTAGTATGGGGATGATTTCTATTACTAGCGTATCAACTGGTTATTAAAGGAAAATTGACTTGTTGTAAAATAAACGTTAAATCGCCCGAATATTGTTGTCGCCAGTATGAAACGTGTTAAAATAAAAATAGAGGGAAGAGCTAAGTAATAAAACTTTTAATAAAGAAGGGATTTTTAGATGCTATCTTCAATTGGGATACCAGGTCTGATCTTAATCCTCGTCATAGCGCTGGTTATTTTCGGCCCTAAAAAGCTGCCGGAAATCGGAAAGGCCACTGGGGAAACACTGCGGGAGTTCAAGAACTCCGCTCGTGAATTGACCAGTGATTCAGAGGAAACCAAAAAAGATACGACCGAGTCTTTGGACACGCAGAAGGAAATGGGCAGATGATGGAAGAATGAAAAAAGGGATGCAAACATGCATCCCTTTTAAAGTTTCTTAATTTATAGGACATCGCTATTGTTCTGTTTAGCTTCCTGTACTTGCTGGCGAGTGTCATGGAGCTGCTGATAGGCCTGCTGGAACTGGGGGTTCTCCGTTGCTTCTTTTCCTGCCTCATGCTGTGCCTGCTGTAACTCCCATTCTGCATGTTGCAGCTGGTCATATGCTTTTTCTATTAATTCTGCGTCCTGCCCTTGTGCCAAGCGGACAGCCTCCTGAGCCTCATCAATCTGGTGGCTCGCCTTCTGTAACCGCTGATGTAAGTTCTCCGCCATTATGACATCCTCCCTTTTCTGCTAATTGTTCTAACTTTATATTTTCCCGGCCTGCCTGTATTATGTATGTTTTTTGCCGGAGGGATCATTATTACCAATAAAAGCAACCCAACTTTAAAAAAATGTGCATTTTCTATGGAATTTAGAGTTCAGCTGTTTACCACGGAATACACAGGGTATTTTAACTATGTAATACAATAATCATTTAATAATGGAGGTATTATTAATGGCACATCAAAAGTATCAAGAGCTGTTGCAGACTTTGCATGACTGCATGGAAGAGTGCAACCATTGCTATGATGCATGCTTGCAAGAAGATGATGTAAAAATGATGGCAGAGTGTATCCGGCTCGACCGAGAATGTGCAGAAATATGCGGTTACCTCGAACAAGCAATTTCCCGTAACTCTCCATACATTTCTGAACTGGCTTCTATCTGTGCGAAAGTTTGTGAAGACTGTGGAAATGAGTGCAAGAAGCATGACCATGACCATTGCCAAAAATGTGCAGATGCATGCTTCAGCTGTGCAGAAGCTTGTAAAAAAGTTGCATAAACAAGTTTCTCCTAATATAAAAGCCCCGGATAAACATGGTCTTATGTTGCCGGGGCTTTTTCCTTCATGTGGGTAACTTCCACCTGCATAATACCTACTGCTAAAAATCACTTTTTACTTCTTTATAAGTCGATAGAATATTCTTCCTCCAGCTTTCTGTAGATTTCCTTCAGCTTAGGTTTTTTCGCGATAATAGTTCGGGCTCGTTCTGATAGGTGGATCAGCTCCTCATTCTGCTCATCTTCCGGCAGATTCCTCTCGTACTGATAAGTTTCCATTAATGTCGTTTCCAGCAACCGCAGGATAGAGCTTTGGATCCTGGCTGCCTGCAACAGTAGCTCTTCCTTTTCACTCCCTTGCTTTGGGTCGGACATCCTCTCACCTTCCTTCATACCGCATTTCCTCTAAGATAACATTCAACCTGTTGGACTGGCGACCAATAGCTTATCAAAGTGGTGTTCTTTACACGTCCATTCATGGAAAACTTATCATCTATTATAATAGGAAGAAAAAGGTTTTTATAATCCGTGGTTTGAGTGGGGTAGGCAAAAATGAGGGGGCAAATCATCCTGGCTTACCTCCCCCCACGAAACGGCACATCCGTTCCATCTGATCCAAAAAAGAAAGCACCCTCTTCACAGAAGATGCTTTCTTTCCGTATGTTTAGTCTACAATTGTAACTTCTACTGTCCTTCTGCCCCAGCTGTATGCTTGGTCTTTGCTTGGTACATGGACGTCAATTTTATTGCCATTAATCGCGCCGCCGGTATCAGCAGCAACAGCATAGCCATAACCTTCCACATAAACTTCAGTTCCAAGTGGAATAACGCTTGGGTCTACGGCAATCACTTTTGCGTTCGGATTAGCATTCAAGTCAACACCAGTCGCAGTAACGCCAGAGCATCCGGCACACCCTGCTGTATATGCAGTAGATTCAACGGTTAGCGTGCGGCCTTCTGCTTGATTGGACTGAGATGCTTCCTCTACAGGTTCAGTTTCCACTGTTTTCTGTGTATTCACTTCAGTTTTCTCTACTTTTGGTTCACTCTTCTCGGTGCTTTCCGCCTTAGGTGCAGGTGCCTCACTATGTTCCACCGGCTGTGGTTCCGTAGTGGCAGCTTTACCGTTCACTGCCAATTGCTCACCAGTATAAATGAGATCTGAAGAAAGGTTGTTCCATACTTTCAGATCGGCAACCGTCACACCATGAGCACCGCTGATGCTTGTCAGGGTATCCCCCTGCTGTACTATATAATAGTTTGTCTGCTCATTTCCTTCTACTTTTATTACCTGATTTGGGTAAATAGTAGTAGAGTTCAAATTGTTTATGTCTATCAATGCTTCGACTGTTGTATTATTATTGTTTGCAATACCCCAAAGGCTATCTCCCGGTTGAACTGTGTGGTCTGCTGCAGCTGATACGGACGTTGCGGAAATCCCTGCAATAACCAACCCTGCAAATGCGGCTACTAACTTTCTCATTAGGTAGTCCCCCTTTTATTTATTACAGGAGTAATCGTACCATAGCTAAACCTATTCTGTGGTTACAGGGCGGTTAAGTGTAGGTTACAGGGATTACAAAATGGACAGAAATGTTACAAATGGAAGATATTGAGTTTAATAGGTTATGCTTGTGCACTTCTTAACATAAGTGTCATTGGGATACTCTGTGTGTTACATATGCCTTTTACTCGGAGGGTTCCAGGTCTTCAATGGATTCAATTTCCATATAACCAGGTACCACCATCCCGATACGAGCACCTTCCAAGTTGGCACCCAGATCCTCGAAGTCTCCCTTGTGCTCATTATAGAATTCCTTTGTTGTTATCGGCATCCAAACCGCAACAGTGGCATCTGCATCCCCTGTAGCAACCGCCTGATACATGACGGACACATCGGCTGGGGTCACTGTCACATCGTATCCTTTTCCTTCCATTACCTCAGCAACAGCATAGGTGGAGGTCAGTTCGGAATCCCACTGGGTCGTTACCAATTCTACTTCTGTACCGTCAACTTCTTCTACGCCTTCTGCCCATGCTTCTGACTTCTCTGGGTTGTCATGCACCCACTGGCGTGATAGCTCTTCAATATCTCCACCGGTCTGCTCCGCTTCCAGCATGATCCCTTCCATATCTTCTACTTCCCATTCAAATTGGTCTAGTATCTTATAAGCTCCAGGCTTTTCTTCCTTTAGACCAATACGAGCCAATGTTCTGATTTCCTCAGTTTCCCCATATACTCCCTTAGGGTCTTCCAGGTATTTTAGATGTGGATACTCTGCGAACATCCAATGAGGATTCCAGCCGGTGACTACAATTGGCTCCTCCTTATCAATGGCTTCTCCGAGTTCAGCCATCATAGCCGCTGTTGACGATTGTTCCAGTTCCCAGCCTGCCAGATTGCTATATTCGCTCAATACTTTTTCTGTTGTTACTGTTACCCCGGCACCTGGTTCAATACCAGTGATTTGATGGTCCATCTGCTCCCCATAGCTCGCAGACTCTTCATTCCCCGAGTTTGCCTCTTCTCCCGAACCACATGCAGAGAGGGTAATCAGGGAGAAGGCCATAACGATTGATGTAAGAATCTTTCTCATAACAATGATGCTCCTTTCAAATATGTACTGACTTTTCCCATAAATCAGCTTAACACAAATTTGTTTCGGAGAATGAAATAATGTTTGGAAAAAAGGTGGAACCCACCTACGATAATCAAAAAAGGAGTTCATTTTCTGATTCAATCATGAAAATGAACTCCTTTTTTCTAGGATAAGCCTTTTTAGATAAGATCATAACTTTTTCAGCAGCCCGCTAAAAGCTAAGTGTATTTCCGGAGCGGTTTATATCCATTATCAAACTTTCTAGTTCGTTCGGATTTATCCCTGGATAAAACGCTTTTGTCCCAGCCCCTTCTAATTTCACATTTGATTTCCTTCTGCTGGGATTGGATGTGTCCGGAGCAGACGGGCAAAATGGATTAAATTGTAAGTCATCATTCTTGTATTGCTTTTAGTGAAGTCACTATCCTGTCCTGCCTCTATATATGAGGGACCTGGACCTGCTTCTCCTACCCAATAGGCAATCACGTTCGGGGGAATGGTAAAGCCAATATTAAGCATGCCGAAGAGAATAGACCTTCCTGCCTCCTTCGCCCCATCTTCATTCCCTGTCACGATTGCCCCAAACACTTTATTATAGTAAATGGCTTGCTCCTTCTCATTTGTTTCACCGCTTTGGGCGTATAATCGCTCCATAACCAGAGAAGCCAGGCTGCTTTTCTCCCCGTTCCATATTGGGGTTCCCATAATAATCATGTCCGCTTCCATTACTTTTTTCATAACGATAGGCCACTGATCACCATTTCCCATATCAGCACTCATCCCGGGTTCAATATGATAATCAGCAATCCGAACTACTTCTGTATCAACTCCCTCTTTCTTCATCCATTCCACCGACTTATCTATAAGGGCTCCTGTATTAGAATCTTCCCCACTCTTTTTCAGGGAAGTATTTAAGTACAATGCCTTAAGTGACATAAAACTTATGCTCCTTTCTTCAGTTGCTGCACGAACAATACATTGGTTCTCTCCCCATTCGACCTCCTTTATAAACCTGCCGTCCGGTTGTAGAGGCCCCCAAAGTTTGCAATAATCAAAGCTAGCATGATCATTCAACAGAAAGGCGGAGAAAATAACGGTTGAACTGCGATTCTTTGAGCGTCGGGACTTCCACCAGCTAATGGAATGGGTTGATTCCCCGGAATTCTTAATGCAATGGGCGGGCCCCAGTTTCAGCTTTCCACTGACCGAAAAACAGTTAGATGATTATTTGGAGGATTCCAATCTGGACCGCTCCGAAAAATACATCTATTCGGTAATCCAAAAAGATACTGGAAAATTGATCGGCCACATATCTCTAGTACATATAGACCGTTACAACCGCTCAGGCAGGATTGGAAGAGTACTGGTCGGCGATCCGAAGGCAAGGGGAAATCGGGTCGGCCGGCAAATGGTGCAAAGTGTCCTGAAGATTGCCTTTGAGGAGCTGCATCTTCATCGAGTAAGTTTGGGAGTCTTCGATTTTAACAAACCGGCTATTACCTGCTATGAAAATCTCGGATTTCAAAAGGAAGGTCTGCTACGGGACACAGCATTGGTGAATGGGAGCTATTGGAACCTGTGGGAGATGAGCCTACTTGAGGGTGAATGGGAACAATTGAAGGGAGAAATATAAACCGCTGCAGGATGGTTCTTTTCCTGCAATGAAATATGAATGATTTGGCCATGACGGAAACCAATCTCTTTAACACTTCTAGTCTATAATAGTAGTAGTGTATCCCACGACTATAAAAGAGCAGAAGCAGCCATTATCCTCTAATGGCTACTTCTGCTTTTTGTATTTATGCTTTTTGAAGGGCTAGCTTGTTTGCAGCCTCAGCTACCTGTTGAAGTCCAGCCTCCACAATTTCTTCGGCTTTTTCTCGCATTGCATTATGGCCTTCGATAATCACTTCATCAAGGAGTTCCATACCATACAGGCCGGTAAAAACATTGCGCATATAATTGACTGCCATGTCCATAGGAGCCATTTCAGGTGAGGAGTATACACCACCACGGGCGTTAAGCAGGATGATTTTTTTATCCCCCATCAATGGAACCAAATTCCCGTCGGCATCATATTTGAATGAGAATCCAGCTTCAGCAATATAATCAATAAATGTCTGGAGTTTTGCCGGAATAGTAAGATTCCATAATGGAAATGCGAATACAAGGACATCGGCCCGGATTACGGCATCCTTTGCCTTTTGTTTTGCAGCCAGACTACGTGTTTCCACGTCATTCATTTCCACCGCACTATCAAGTTTGCCCAGGGCATTGAACATATCCTGACCAAAATATGGCATATCCTCTTCAAAAATATCAAAGGTTGAAACATTTAGATCCTCATTGCCTTTCACTTGATTCATAAATGTTTCGTACATTTTGCTGGAGATTCCTTCTGGGCGATTGTTTGCCTTGACTACTAATATATTCATGTTGTTTGTCCTCCAATTTATATAAGCTATATAACTAGCATTTCTAAACACTGAAACTTATTATAAATAACCAAGTATGTAAATGCAAGGGTCCTGCCCATCTTAGGAATTCCTTTTTTTGCTATGGAGGGAAGTACTTTTTAAAAAATTGTCGAAAAGTAAAAAAAAGTGGTTGATTATACAAGCGCTTTCATTTACAATAACACTAACATTTAATTTGCTTACTAAACAAACTAATGAACAAACTCTAATTCCCATCCAGTCGGCTCCAATGGCTGCTTGGTATTTTTTTACTCAACGTAGGTAAGCGGTTTCCAAACAGTAATAAGGGAGGTTTTATATGTTCGGCCCTTCTCAACGAAACAGCATATACCCATCCAAACTATCATTTGTTCACTAGAATCTATTATTTTTTGAAAACGATTTCCCACTCTACTATTATGGAGGTAATATTATGGCAAACACAGCTATTGAAAACGGCCAGCAGTATAATTCAGCCAAACTTTGGCAAATTGGTTTGTTCGCCCTTAACAATACTGCAACGAACTTATATCTATTCATTATCGGTTTTGTATCTTATTATGCAACAGGCATTGCCGGCCTTACGGTGGTCGTGGTAAGTGCCGTCATCGGCCTAAGCCGGGTATTTGACGCCGTTACAGACCCTATCATCGGCTTTATCATTGATAAGACCGAGTCTAAATTCGGTAAATTCAGGCCGTTGATGATTCTGGGAAATGCGATTCTCGCTGGCTCTGTCCTCATTATGTATAATGTGACTCATTCACTACCGGAAGCACTTCAACTGCCATTTTTCATCGTCATGTATGCTATTTACATTGTTGGGTATACTTTCCAAACCGCAACTACGAAAGCTGCGCAGACCGTGTTGACCAACGATCCCAAACAGCGTCCATTGTTCAGTATTTTTGACGCCACCTATAATATCGGGGTATTTACTGGCGGACAAATCTTTGTTGCATCTTACCTGGTAGATAAACATGGGGACTTCACTATGTCCTTGTTCACCGAATTGAATACGTACGGGATTGTTCTTTCAGGAATCTTCACTATTCTGGCAGTGATTGCGATCAATAACAGAGACAGGAAGGAATTTTACGGACTTGCAGATGGAACTGTTCAGACGAAGTTCCGTGACTATTGGCCAATCCTAAAAGGAAACCGCCCGCTTCAGATGCTGGTCATTGCCGCATCTACCGATAAAATTGCTGGCATGGTTCTGAGGCAGCCGGCTGTATATATTATGTTTTTCGGCATCATGATGGGAGATTATGCCCTCAGCGGAACCGTTTCATTGGTTACCATTGTGCCGACACTCTTGATTACATTTCTCGGAGTAAGGCTAGCCACAAAGACGGGCCTGAAGAATGCGTTGGTGAAAGCTACTTGGCTTGGTATCATCACGGCCTTCCTATTAGTTGGCTTCTTCCTGCTGATAGAGCCATCAACCATTTCACTGGAGAATATCGGCCTGACGACAATCATCTTCCTTCTCTTGTATGCGGTGTTGAGAGGAATTGAAAGTCTGACACCAGCAATCGTTATCCCGATGATTGCCGATGTATCCGATTATGAAACATATAAGACAGGACGGTATGTACCGGGAATGCTGGGAACCATCTTCTCCTTCATTGATAAGGTAATGTCTTCTCTAGCGCCGGCTCTGGTCGGTATTACAGTAGGATTCATAGGGTACGAGAACGAATTCCCTCAACTAGGAGAAGCTTTAACCACGCCATTATTGGTTGCAACCCTCGTCTTGATGTTTGGAATTCCGATTGTCGGATGGCTTATTACTTTGACAGCCATGCATTTCTATCATTTAGATGAGAAGAAGATGGAAGAAGTCCAGACAGCGATTGCTGAAGTAAAAGAAAAAGTTAAAGAAGAAGAATCACCTGCCATTTAAATCTTACTGTTCCTCCCTCAGGTCGAGGGAGGATCTTTATTTCCATTACTTACTTATTACAACTAAATTACTATTTACAAGATGATAATTTAGATATATAATGAGAAACGTTGATTAACTTACATAAAGTAAGTAATGTAGGAGGAGAGAAAGTGAAGAATGAAGTTGGACAACTTATTTTACGGGTAGTTTTCGGTCTTATTTTCTTTGTCCATGGATTGGATAAATTTCAAGGAGGGATTGCCAATACTGCCGTTTTCTTTGACAGCCTTAGTATTCCAGGCTTTCTGGCTTATATTGTTGCAATCATCGAGTTAATCGGCGGACTTGCGATGATACTTGGGATCGGCACGCGGGTAATTGCCATACTGTTTGCTATTATTATGCTTGGCGCTATATTTATAGCCAAATTCCCTGCCGGACTTCTTGGCAATGGAGAAATGGCTGGATATGAGCTGGATCTGGTCTTATTGGCCACCTCCATCTACTTTATCCTTGCCGACCGTATTGCTCTGTCCCTGGACAACAAATTTTCGAATTCCAAACAGAAATAAATTCTGCCTTAATTCCTTAAGCTAGAAAAAGAGCCAATACTTGTAACCTTATAAAGATGCCTGTATCCCTGGAGATTTATGGATACAGGCATCTTTTCGTTGGCAACAGACCCCAGGATTAAGTGGGGTAAATGTCCAACCTAAGAAATGATATAAAAACGGAATTACTTTACATGCACGTCGATTACATTCCCCAGCGCGATTCTCCCCTGCCCTTCAAGCTGAATATAGCCATTCAGAACATCGACCCGGGAGATTTTTCCCTTTGCAGTCAGATAATCGCGGCCGTTATAATATTTGATTTCCACCGGGAGTTCTTCATGGACAGCCACCTCAAGATTCCGATTGATTTCCGTCCACTGCTGTTCATCTAGAAGTAATTTCGGCTTCGCTTCCCTCTCCTTCCACATGTCCTTCAGCAGCTGAATATGCTCGGGCAACATCAGGGAACTCCATTTAATATTTCCACGATCATTCACTTTTCCCATTATGCTCCCACCTTTCTGTGGGCTGGTTCGGCTGAGAGGATGCGTTCCAGCTTGAATTCACGCAATTCTTTCCTGGCAAGGCAGTATGCGAGGATAGACTTCTCCCCTACTTTTTTCAGCCGGACGACTCGGTGGGAAATCCGGCGGTCCCTGGAGATATAAATCATTTCCAAATGCTGCCTTTTTTCCAAAGCACGAACAAGTAACCCTTTCATTGTCATCCCTCCACAAGAACTTTTGTTCCGAATATATGTTCTTATCATACCACGAACAGAAAAATTAATGCAAAGTAAATTTCTGTCATTTCAACTGCCATTGCTTCCATAATCAAATTGGCGTTACCTATTTTTTACATTCAACTTGTCTTACCCTGTTTTCCTGTCTATATGAGAATAAAGATACACTATTTGATAGGATGATCTTCAGGTAAAGACTTGTCTATTTTCGTAGAATAGTGACTTCTTTTGCAGAAACAGTTGATTCTATTAGAAAAAGTTGGCATAATATATTTCGTTGGGCTACCAAACTAAAGACCCATAATATTGAAAAATGTAGAGGAGAAGAATAGATGGACCAGATAATAGAACCAGTTGAGTCTGAATTACCGGTGGCAATTCTGATGAAAAAGGAAGAAATGATTGAACTGGGGCTGAAGTATGGTTTAGCGAATCAAAAAACAATCGAGTGCAGTCAACAGCTGGATGATCTCCTAAACAAATTTGCCAATGGAGAAATTTGATAAATAACGACAAGTGGCGCATGCTGTCCGATAAGCAACGTATGAACTGAGCGGAGGACATGAAAGAAGTCTCGCAGCGCTAAAGCACCGTGGCTAAAAACATAGCCATTCCTGCTTGGAATAATGTTTGAAGTTTTATACTACTTTCTCACTCAATAAAAAATATAAAATAATCCCTCAGGGCCGTGATAAAACCGCCGCTGAGGGATTATTTTTCTATACAAATTAAATGGAGTTTGGGACATATCTAAACGTTTAACTCTTTAGGCGAACAATAATCTAGATCAGTGAAGGGTATTTCCGGAGCGGTTTATATCCACTAACCAAACTTTCTAGTTAGTTCGATTTATCACTAGATAAGACACTTTTGTCTCAGCCTCAGGAGTCTTACCAGCTTGCCTTCTTCACACCTGGCACCTGCCCTTTATGAGCGTATTCCCTAAATGCGATTCGGGACATCCCAAACTTTCTCAAATAGCCTTTCGGACGGCCGGTCACTTCACAGCGGGAATGAAGCCGTGTAGGGGATGAATCCCTAGGCAGTTGACGCAGCGCTTCGTAGTCGCCTTTGGCTTTCAATTCTCTACGAATCTCCGCATATCTCTCTACCATTTCACGACGCTTTCTTTCCTTTGCCACTTTGGATTTTTTAGCCATGGTCTCCCTCCTTTCTCAAGTCAAAATTATCCTTCTCTATCCAACATTCGGTTGAGTTTCATTCACCACTCACCTATTTTATCGTAATCATTACGATTTGTAAATAGTAATGATTACTGTTTACTTATACAGGCATGCAACTGAAGGGACAAGGGTATAGTCTTCTAGCATGAAAGGAGGAATATGAGATGAACCAAGGAGTAAATAAAAAACGTCTCCCTCTCCGTTCTTCCTCCTATTGGAGGGAAGATCGCACTGCAAAAAGATTCCCGAAGTTAGAGGAGAACATTGAGGCGGATATAGCAGTGATTGGCGGGGGGATGACCGGGATTCTTACCACTTATATGCTGGCACGGGAAGGTAAGGATGTCGTATTGCTGGAGGGCACTTCCCTCCTCGATGGGACAACCGGCTTTACTACAGCAAAAATAACCGCCCAGCATGATGCCATGTACAACCAGCTGATTAAAACACAGGGCATAAAGCAGGCCAGACTCTATTATGATGCCCAGATGGAAGCAATGCATGAGATAGAAAAGTTGATTAAACGACATGACATCGACTGCGGCTACAAGCAACAGGATGCTATTCTCAATGCGGGCACCGACAGGGGAAAAGAACTGCTGGCAGAAGAGAAGAGCGCCTATGATAGGCTCGGTATCGATAACCAGATGACTGACCGTACAACTCTCCCTTTCCATACCGAGAGAGCCTTAATCATGAAAAATCAGGCACACTTCCATCCAGTAAAATTTTTGCAAGCAATTATAGAGGAGATTGAAAAGCTTGGAGGCACCATCTATGAGGGTACTACTGCTCTCTCTACAGAAGATAGGAGTAATGGTGCTATCGTAAAAACCAAGGACGAATTCGAGGTACATTGCAATCATGTAGTGATGGCAACCCACTTTCCATTTGATGACAAAAAGGGATTCTATTTTTCCAGGCTCCATCCATCCCGTTCCTATACCCTTGCAGTAAAAACAAAAATAGAAGTACCTGATGGCATGTATCTTGGCATCGACCAGCCAAGCTTTTCCTTGAGGCATGCAGAGACAGGCGGGGAAAAAGTAGCCATTTTCGGCGGTGAGGGACATAAAACAGGTAAAAGTACGGACACCCTGCAACATTTTGAAAATCTCCTCCGGTTTGTCGATGAATACTTTGGAGTAAGAGAAATTCTCTATAGATGGTCGGCACAGGACATGTCCACACCGGATGGCCTTCCCTTCATCGGCCAATCCGTTATAGGAAGGCCGAATGTGCTGACAGCTACGGGGTATAAGAAATGGGGGATGACCAACAGTATGGCTGCGGCCACTTTGCTGCGCGACCTGGCCACCGGAAGAGAGAACCGCTACAAGGAGCTGTTTGATCCAACAAGAACCCATTTGAAGAAAGAAGCTGGCAAGACCATTTTGAAAGAACTAGCTGATGATGGCACACAAATGGTCCGATCGCACTTAAAGCGAAAAGAAAAACATGTGGATGAAGTGAAGAATGGCGAAGGTGCCATTGTCAGCATTAAAGGGAAGAGGGCTGGTGCTTACCGCGACGAACAAGGTGAACTTCACCTCGTTGATCCGACTTGCACCCATATGAAGTGTGGAGTCGAATGGAACAATGGTGAAAAAAGCTGGGACTGCCCATGTCACGGCTCCCGCTTCTCCTGTACAGGTGAGGTAATTGAAGGCCCGGCTGCTAAACCTCTGAAGAGAGTAGATAAAAGATAAGAATGGACTCTGCGGCATGAAACATGGGTATAATCCCTCCTATCAAACACCATTCTGTCTACTATTAGAAAGGATATGAATAATTCCGTCCTTATCAGGGTATTGGTCTATGAAGACAATAAAAGGAGGCGATACAAATGGATAAGAAAATTATCGGCGGTGTATTCTCTAGCGTCGACACAACAGAAAGAGCAATAAGGGAATTGAAGAATCATGGCTATGGTGCCAATGATATTTCCGTATTTGCCCAGGATAAAAATAAAGTGAACGTAATTGAAGACGAAACAAATACCGGCGTAAGTACGAACGACGAAGGACGAGGGAAAAATGCTGGAAAAGGGGCCGGAATTGGAGCTGCCTCCGGCGGTGTCCTTGGAGGTCTAGGTGGACTAGTTGCCGGCCTTGGAATGCTTGCAATTCCTGGAATTGGACAAATCGCAGCGGCCGGGCCGTTGGTTTCAGCTCTTACAGGCGCCGGTGTAGGTGCCGGGGGCGGCGGGATTGTCGGTGCCCTTGTCGGTGCTGGAATCCCGGAAGAACATGCGAAGCAGTATGAAGGGTATCTGAAAGACGGCAAAATCATTGTATTAGTGGAAGCCGATGAAGAGACGGAAAATAACGTATACCGCACCTTCCTGTCAAATGAGACAGAAAACCACAGCATGTATCCGAATGATGTGGTAACCAGCCACAACAATTACAGCCGTACTGCAAGCCGTCGCTAACCAGTTGAGAACAACAGTCACCCATTCATCCGGGTGGCTGTTTTTTTGTGACTTTTTGAAAAAGATCATCCCTCTGTTTATAATGTGATGGTATCCGTTGCCGAAACTGTCAAAGTTGCCATAATGGAATAAAAGTTTTTGTTTCGTTTAGAATCCTGGTACAGAATTGGATGAAATAAATAGAAAAAACTGCTTTAGCTTCCCCACCGATAGGAGTGTTGTCATATGAGAGAACAAGAAATCATAATCGAAAGTAAATATAGCCTGGCAGGCACCTTGACCCTGCCGAACGATGAGCCGCCCCCCTTTCCTCTGCTTGTCATGGTACATGGAAGCGGTGATCTGGACAGGGATGAGAACACCAAGCGACGGCCCATTAATGCCTTTAAGGAAATAAGTGATTTCGCCGTAAAAAAAGGCATTGCCACCTTAAGATATGATAAGCGTGGCGTCGGGAAAAGCGAAGCAGATTTTTACAAGGCAGGCCTTCACGACCTGATAGAAGATGCTGTAGCCGCCATCCGGTTTGGCAAAGCCCATCCAACAGTAGACGATCAAAAAATTATCCTGCTCGGCCATAGTGAAGGAAGCATCATTGCCCCGGCTATTCATGAAGAAGAGCCCGTCCAGGGATTGATCCTCCTTTCCGGAACGGCAGAGCCGCTGGCCGAGACGACGGCATGGCAGCGGGAGATGATGAAAGAAGATATCCGTACTTCTACAGGATTGGAAGGCTGGCTTTTACACCTGCTGAAGGTAGATAAGAAGATTGAAAAAATGAACCGGAAACTAATCGACAAAATGAAAAATTCGACAGAAGACGTTATCCGGTACAAAGGAAAAAAGATCAACGCCAAATGGGACCGGGAACACCGTAATTATAATGTTAGAGACTATCTTCCCAGGGTGGAAGTTCCTGTACTGGCCATTACAGGAACAAAGGATGTCCAAGTAAAACCGCAACAGCTGGACGACATTGCTAACCTGACAGCAGGCCCCTGTGAGACCCATCTGATCGAGGATCTCACCCATATCCTGCGCAAGACTGATGAACAGCGGTTCAGCAAGATTCTTAAAGACTACAAAAGGCAGGTCAAAGAGCCTGTCGACCAGACAGTTTTGGAGATTATTGGCAAGTGGTTAAACAAAATAACATAGGGAAAAATGCAAACTTTCTAAGCCGGCACCTTGCAAAAGGTGTTGCCGGCTTATTAGTAACAGTGGTTCTCGACAATTCGTATGTAGGGGAACTGGCTATGTTGGCTAGCAGCCTCCCTCAAGCGATTGACTTGCCATGCATATTTTTCGGCTTATAAATTTTATTGCGAATCCGGTAAGCCAGTCCACCTGCCAATATGGAGAAGATGATGTCTTTTGGCAATGGCGGGACCATCCACAGCCATGCCAGCGCATAGCTAAAAGAATCGGGAGCCTCAAACCAATATTTATAGGCGGCATACATCCAGTTTGTACCGAATGCATAATTGACAGCCATCCCTAGCAGTGCTGCCATGATGAAGGCAGACTTCGTGGATTTCTTTTCGATCACTTTCCCTGCCACATACGCAACAAGAATATTCGATAATATAAAGCCAAAGGTAGGACGCAGAATAATAGCGGGTCCCCCGAAAAACTGGGAGAATACCGGAGCACCGGCAAGTCCAATCAAGGCATAGACTGTCATGGAAATTGCTCCAAGCCTGCTTCCCAATATAAGTCCTGATAAAATACTGAAAAAAGTTGTCAAAGTAATTGGAACACCACCAATTACAATAAAGGATGTGATATTGGCTCCTATCGCCATCAACGCGGCAAACAACGCAGCCAATGTAATATCACGTGCTGTCAACTTCATGTCCAAACACCTCTCTTCCACTTGTTCGTTAAAAATAGAATAAATGATTACTTGATTACTGTCAACTATATTTTTTATAGGTTGACTAGTAAATTATCTGGAGGATTTTACAGAATAAGAAAAAGACGCAATTCCAATGGGAACTGCGTCTTTCTTCTTTAATAGAATGGCGGAAAGAAAAACCTCCGGAAGAAGAAGAACGGGAAACGCCGCCGCCTGAAGCGTCGGAATCTCCTTGGATAGCCATAGCTAGGAAAACCATAGTCATATCCCGGATAGCCATAGTCATACTCTGGATAACCATAGAACTGACGATCCATGTCATCATAATCATCCCAGTCATTATCTCCATCAGGCATCAGCATGTAGACATTTTCATTGTCCATACTTTCAATAATTCCATCATATGTCCGGCCATCTGTTCCTTCCCCTCGTACGAGATGATGCTGATACCTTCTGCAGAAATCATACAATTGCTGCTGATGTCCAGGATTCATCTCCTGATACATCTGTTGATGGTAATGTGACGGGTTATGATGGGACGGATTGTGATGTGATGGGTTGTAATGTGACGGGTTGTAGTGGGATGGATTCATGTTATCGTAATACTGCTGATTTATATTGGCCGGAGATACTTTCTGCTTGCCATGGCATCCGCAATTACGGTAAAAAGGGTCCAGATAAACAGGATACGGTGTATAATAATGTGCCGCATTATACTGTGGGACCGTCGAATAATTGGGTATTGCAGAATGAAATCCTGGTCCCCCCTGACCTTGTTCCTCACTATTCTGCCGTTGTTCCTCTTGTTGCTTAAACTCTTCCTCCATGTAATTCCTCCTTACATTTTTAGCTTAAACACTTTACTAACGTATGTAATTGGGGAAGTCCAATATTCCACAAGTGATCAAAAGTTCAAACTGTTCTTTTCCTCTATTAAAAAGCTATTGCCTGGGCAATAGCTTCTGCTTCTAATCAGTACTATGGTCATCTCTCTTTTCCCACTCTTTTACCATCCACTGCTTGTTAGAACGAGTCCTGGCATTCAGTGTTTCCGAAAATTGTTCAGCGGAACGAAAATCAGGAAAGATTTTGGCATGATGGCTATTGGATTTCGTTAAAGTCTCCAACCCTCCGTGCTGTCGTCTTACTAGAATGAACGTATAATCAACTCCTCTCGATGTTCTTTTTATCGTCCACTAATAGAGTGAAGCATAACATTAAAAAACCAGGCCTTCCAAAGACCTGGCTTTCTCCTGTTAGAGATGTACTGTGACATCAGCGTTTCCGCGCAGTTTCTCAATCAACGCCATGGCAGCTTCTCCTTCTTTTTGCTGCTGGAGCTGTTCTTTGAGCTGTGGTTTTACTTCCTCAAAGGAAGGCATTTCTCCTTTGCCTTCACCTTCTGCCATTTGCTCCTGCTGTGCTTTCGCTTGCTCATAGGCTTCTTTGAGCTCTTCTTCCGTTGGTTCTGTTTCACCTGACTCCTCGGCAATCAGCTTATTTACTTTTACCTGTGTTTCTACTTGGGACAAAACCTCTTCTTCTGTTGTGCCTTGTTCTTCTAGAGCTGACAGAAGCGCTTCCTGTGAATCCATTCCATTCATCTCCACCAGCTCGTCCAATTTCTTATTCACTTCTTTTTCCGAGACGGTGACCTTCCGGTTGTCAGCTTCCTGGATCAGCAACTCTGAACCAATCATGCTTTCTGTAATCTGTTTCTTGAGCTGATCCTGGTCAACCTCCTGCCCGGTCATTTGGGATTGCAATGCCATTTGCTGGAATTGCGCTTTATATGCAGTCTCAAATTCTTCTTTTGTAATTTCGCTGTCATTCACTTCGGCTACAACCTCCGGAACGCCTTCCAAATCAGGTTCCGGCATCTCCGGCTGCTCTGCTGCTTGTTCACTCTCCTGTGTATTCTGTTCTTCATTATTATCATCCGCTGCCCCATCTTCGCCATTGCAAGCTGCCATTACTGAAACCAAAACAGCGAGCAGTAAACTCAACATCAACTTTTTATTCAACTTCACTCTTCAATCCCCTTTCATCATTTAACCTTCGTGCCATTGTAACACAACTTTTAGGGATATACATCCCATGTCTATTAACAATTCCATTTTCACCCTGCCCTAAAAATACTCCTTTAACCATGGCCTCTTCCAATGCATAATAAAACCATCCGCCCATATGGCACGGATGGTTTTATTCAGAATCAGCTATTCATTTGACTGCTGGGTCCATTTCTTTTTCTTTCTTACATTGTGGACCCATGCCCTGTCTTCATCCATCATTTTCTTAGCTGCATAGATAGTCAGGAACTGGATGACGATAATTGGTATACCCATCAATCCGGACAGTACTTCAAGTGGGGCAAGCCCACCAATCCGCAGTAGTGACAGAGCGAGAACAGTAATGAGTGCTGCCACAATTAGACGCAGGTTCTTGGATGGCTCTGCCTTGCTCATGTTCTCTGTACCGGCATAGGACGCAATCGTATAGGTAGTTGAGTCCAGTGTCGTCACCATGAAGATCATGGCAATGATGACAAAGACAACGAGGGCAATCAGGGACAATGGCAAGGAATTCAAGATAGCCGGAATAGCGGCCATCGTATCTTCTGAAACAATACCTGTCACATCCACTTCACCAGTTATGAATCTGTGTACACCCAGACCTCCAAGCACCCCGGTTGCCACCCATGAAATCATGGTCGGTGCCAGCAAATAGGTCAAAATCATTTCCCTGATGGTGCGGCCTCGGGAAATCTTTGCAGCAAACACACTGTGGAGCATTGCCCATGTAGCACTATAGGCAAACCAGAAAACTGTGTTGCTTTCCATATGGGTCGTACCATTCATATCCAGCGAGTTGGTATAAAGAGACATATCTACATAGTTAGCCAATAGAAAACCAACTGTGTCTGTAAAATAATTGAGAATGAAAACGCCGGGCCCCACTACCATCACAAAGACGGCAAATGCTCCAGCAAGATACATATTTAAGGTGCTTAGCTTCTTGATCCCCCGCTCGATTCCAAGGTACGCACTAATCGAGAATAGGAATACCCATATAATAGTAACAATCAATGTGAGTCCAAAGGTAATTTCTATATTGAATATTTCCGCCAGGTTATAGGTTACAATCGGTGTACCCAGTCCCAGCGTGACCGCCGCACCCGACAAGATACTGACCAAGAAAATGACATCCAGCAACTTACCTCCCCAGCCATCGGTGAACTTGTCCCCGAAAATCGTGCGGCATGCTTCGGAAATCCGCATGAATGGTTTTTTCCGTACATGCAAAATGTAGCCCATGGCAGGTGCTGCCATGACGAAGATGGCGAATACCTGGAAACTCCACATGAACATGCTGTATGCATTTCCCCATAATAATGCTTCAGAAGATCCGGGTTCTACACCAAAAGGAGGATCGACCGCAATATTGGCCCATTCGGTCATCCCTGTCCGCATAATGGTGGAACCTAGCCCCATCGCAATTAAGATGGATGAATACTCGAATATGGTGAACCTTGGCTTCTCTGTCGGATCGCCAAGGACAACATCCCCATACTTAGAAAAGGACAGATATAAGCCGGCCGCCACCAAGATGATGGCATACCATATGTAGCCCCACGTAAACATGTTTACAATCTGATCAAAAATATTGTTCAGCAGTTCCAGCGATTCATCTTCATACATCGCAAAAGGAATGCTGATCAGTACCATAATAACCAAGGCTGGTCCAAAGATTCTCCAATCTATCAGCCTACGTCTACTAGAATCCTTACTTTCACTACTCATACCACAAACCTCCAATTACTATTTCACAGTTTCTATTGAAATAAGGACATCTCCTTTTCTCCAAATATACTGTTACTATTACCACGTGTATTTGCTTTTAAAACTTCCATAGTAACTTGAAATTTTTGGATGTGTCTGCATGATGTCCAACAGGTCTCCATGCATATGCGTTAAAAGTAAAAGGCTTCCCTATAGTATCCAGGTAACTTAAACATTTAAATTCCGATATACCCCAGGCTCATTTTAGTCAACTGCCTTCCTCTTCGCCCCCTGAACTGCCGAGGGCCTTCACGAAATACGCGGATGGCAGGAGAAGGCCAATTCCCGCTACTATTAAAGAAAACAGTCTGGCTGATCCTACGGGAACTAGATCTCCATAACCTACAGAGAGGATGGTGACCCCGCTGTAATACAAATGGGTAAGGAATGTTTGACTTGCCGGCTGCCCGATTGGATCGTTGATGACTAGTACGACTTCTTCCAACGCTAACAACTGGTATAACACGGCAAAACCGATAGTTATACTGATAAACACATAGACAAGTTAAAAGAAGAGCGCTGGACTGGCGTAACTCTTCTTGAAATCTTTGTTTGTAAAAAAATAATATAGATTAATGCCGAGAAATATAATGGTTATTCCAATCAATATATTGGACAACATGGACATCTCTCCTTTTTAGGGTTCTAGTAACACAGAAACCTGGAGGTTAAACCTAAGGAGGAAAACTATCCGGTTGGGAAGACATAACAAACCTGCCTCGGCAGACTTAATGAACATGGATTAAACTAAGAGAAACAGGGATCATCTTCTATGCTCCCCGGTACCAGTGCCGATAAATAGGGATAAGGATGGCGAGGAACATCAGATAAATGAGGAGGCCTGCCACAAACCCTTGGAAGGAGGCAGCCAACTGATTACCCAGATAGGCATAGATAATCATGCCGGGGATCTGCCCTAGTGCTGTGGCGATGAAATACGTGAAGAACTGCATAGTGCTGAGTCCTGAGTAGATATTGACAACCGGTGGAGGAATTATAGAAATCATCCGGCTGATCAAAACCGAAATAAAAGCGTTACGGCTGATAATGGCATCAAACTTTTGCACCTTCTCAAATTTTTGAATATAAATTTGGAATTGGTTCACAAAGTAATAGCGGGCAAGTATAAAATAGATGACAGCAGCCCCGACGGAACCGGTCCAATTAATAATGGCTCCTACCCATACGCCGTATTTTACCCCCATCACTCCGGCAAAAATAGTAAAAGGGATAATCGGGATAACACTGAAGAGGATAGACAAACCAAACATCAAGGGAAGCTGTGCCAAGTTTGCACGGTCCAGCCAAATGATAAGCTCCTCCCGGTGAATTAAAGCGATGTATAATATGATACTGTAAAGAGCAACAAAAATAAGTGCTTTCTTCATATCGATGACTCCCCCGGAATACTAATAAGGGCTTTGCCAAGCAAAGCCCTTACGAAACTTGTTAATAATCCTTCTGCCCTTCCTCCTCCTTGATGGAAGCCGCCGGGGCTATATCATCTTCATCATCATTCTTTTGAAAACCTTTATCTAATCTCCCGGCATTTTCAATGTCGCCTGAAGCCTTATAACCGCCGATTTCTGTATTGGAAGTGGTTCCATAAATACCCATGCCGCCAAGCTGCACGTTGATTTTGTCCTGATTCTGCTCTTCTTTCTTATCCATTCATCTCACCTCCTACTGATAATATAACCAAAGTTTCCACAGGATATTGATAAGCCCATAAACTCTTGCACATATTATAGAGGAGGTGATCATATGAAGAAAAACCAAAATAAAGCCGACAAATTCAAACAGGATAAAAGGGAAAATTTCAACGTAAATACAGGCGTGAATGCCGATCATCACCTTCTTGACGTGGATCATCGACTATCCGGCGACTCTGTAGATGAGCATCAGCGAATAGAAGAAGCAAACGCCTCGATTGCTGATGAGATCATCAAACAGACATACCATAATTCCTAACCTTGAAATAAAGGGGGGAGTGGGACAAAAGCGTTTAATCAAAAGAAAACTAGCTGGAATAGCCCATCCGATAATTACTGCGCTAATTCAGTGCCTTGTTCACTTTTTGAGGGGAGCAGCTTGATTTTGTCCCACCTCTTTATTCATCTTCTCACCATGTAGATCCTTGACAGCGAAACTGCTAATACTCGACGGATACTAATTCCTCAAAACCACATATACCATATACAGCACATAGGCAACAGCCAGGATAACGCCCTCTATCTTGCCGATTTTAAAGTTACTACGGGAAAAAATCAGCAGAATAATCGTCAACACAATCATAAACGATACATCAATGAATATTCTCCCGTCTACTGCCAGTGGGGATATTGCCGAAGCTGCCCCCAGGACAAAAAGAATATTGAATATGTTGCTGCCGACAATGTTTCCTAATGCAATATCGCTCTCTTTTTTGATTGCTGCCGTAACAGACGTCACCAGCTCGGGGAGCGAGGTTCCGACGGCCACAATGGTCAGTCCCACCAGTGTATCACTCATGCCGAACGACAAAGCGATCCCTGTGGCACTATCTACAGTTAAATCGCCGCCGAACACAATGGCAGCAAGTCCTAAGAAGGTGAACAGTATATTTTTCCCCCAAGAAGAGGGAGCCGAGTTGACCGTATCAACGCCCCCTCTTTCCCTGTTACGTCTGGCCACTTCGAATAAGTAGTATAAAAAGATGGCAAAAAACAACAACAAAATAAATCCATCACTTCTGGTAATGAAGTTGGCAGTGAAGGACTGAAGGAAGATATCACTTACCAATACAAGCAGAACAATGCTTGCCAATAGGGTAAACGGGATTTCTTTTCGGATGGTCTCACTTTCCACTCTTAATGGATAAATCAATGCTGTCATTCCTACGACAAAAGTGATATTGAAGATATTGCTTCCTACCACATTACCAATTGCCACCCCGGCACTGTCCTCAAAGGCAGCCACAATACTTACCGTCGCTTCAGGAGCACTTGTCCCAAACGCCACGATCGTCAAACCAATAAGCAGAGGGGATACCTGCAGATTCGATGCTATACTGGAAGCCCCCTTCACAAAAAAATCAGCTCCTTTAATCAATAAAGCTAAGCCGATCAACAATAAAATATATACCATAGTATCTACCTCTTCTTAATAAAAATTGGAATTTATTGTATTAGCTAGTTTCCCTCTCCGTCTGTCTATTTAAACCATCATCCAATATATTATGAACCTAAATTTCTTCAGGGATTCTGTGGGTGGTTAGAGACGATTGCCATAAAATATAAGCCGCAACGAATTTTATACCTACAATAAATATATTGGTGAAAACTGACTATAAAACGCCCCTATTTGGGGATAATACAGCTATCCTAGCAAAAACTTCTGGCTAAGGCGATTAAAAAAGGAGGGGTTATCCAATGCCAAAATATGAACAAGAACTTCCTTATGCAGCGGAAGTGCTAGAGAATTCTTACAGGGATACCGATAAACAGATACCCGAAGAGGTCCAAAAGAAATTAGCGGAAATAGATAAGCGCGACCACATTTCCACCAAACGCCCACAATAAGTAGGCTGAAGAGACAATCTCACGAGAGTATATGTAGGTCAGGACATCTATTAAGACTGATAAGCAAGGTGATCTCTTCGTTCGTAGAGGCCACCTTGCTTATGCCCATACCCCCTTCTGCCGCCACCACTTTCTATAGTTTTTGCAAGTAATGAAAAAAGGTACCGACCAGAAATCGATACCTTTAGACTATCTGAGTTTATGTTCCTTTTTCATTAATTCTTCCTGTCTCTTCTCAAGCCGCTGTTCAATCTGTGACAGCTGCTTCTCGTCTTCCATCAGTTCTTGTTTGTTCTGCTTCACTAACTGGCCAAAGTCCATTCTGTTGCCGCGTCGCATGATATGATTACTCCTCTGGTTGCAAGTTTTTATCTTAAGATATTTCTTCTACTATCCTGTATTTGGTATGATTCACCACCGTATTATGATAACCGTGGTTCAACTCCTCATACCTGTCCATTTCAGATATATCCACCACAATACTATTCTCCGCTCTGGATGGCATTACTTTCCCTGTGTATACCATATTGTTCCTTTCAAACTCAATGACATCTCCCGGTTTAGCTTTCTTCTCATCTGGATGGAACATGTGCATCCCCCTTATTGATTTTAATGGAAAAACCTGACAAGCATACATTGCTCATAAACAGGGTATACATTTATCATAATAGTTATAAGCGGTGCGGAGTTATGATAAATGTGGCAAGATTCAGTAATATAATGTATTACTTGAAATATTATAATATTATATAAAGATAGAAAATTCAAGGATTATGTGTTAAACTCCCCTGTAAATATTTTGAAAAAGGAAACAGCATTGGCTTACACTATGCCTCCGAGAATATCATCTGTAAGTATGAGTGCAAACTTCCCCAAGCTTTTTCTTTAACAAAAAGGCTGATGCTTATACATCAGCCTTTCCTTATTCTATATAATCGCCCGTAGTCATGGACGAAGATTTTCCAGTGCCTGCTTGACTGTAGCATAGGAATCAATTGCCGTCATATTGATATTGCTGTCCAGCATATTGAGGACCATCTCCGGCCGGAAGCCGGCAATAACTACATGAATCCCCATTACACGCATCATATTCCCCAGTTGATGAAGGGATTCTGCTATCTGCGAGTCGATCGCCAAGGTACCCGAATAATCCACGATGACATAATTAACCTCAATCTCGGCAATCCTCGGAATGACATTCTTCATCATATGCTGGACGGTTGCAGGGTCCACGTCGCCCACTACAGGTATTACCACAATATCATCTTCAATTGGTACAATCGGTGCCGACAGTTTGATTAAATCCTCCCGTACCTTTTCCCGCTGCATATCGGAAAGCCGTTTAAAGGAGAAGATTGTTTCATTCAGACTGACGTCCAGAAGCCGATCGATCCGTTTAAGGACAGAGGCGTTTTCCTCTACCGTCAGCCCCAGGTCCAGACTGATCTGAGTGACTACATCATTAAATACTTCCCTTGTAGGGGGATAACGTACAACGATTTCCAAGATTTCTTTCTCTGCTGAGACCTGCATCTCGGCATTGCTCTTGCTCCAATCCAGCAGGGTGTCGGGAATAGCATCCTCCCTCTCATCTCTTATTGTTTCGCCGAGGAATGCCCATAGGTCTTGGTACATATGGACAGCGCTATCCTTCTCCCATTCAGGGAGGTCAAGCTTTGCCTTCTCAACGACTGATTCTACCACATCGGCCGCTAATGACTCTGCATGCTTTTCTATGTATTCCGCAAAATTCACTAATGAAGCCAACTGCCCCCACCCCTTCTATCTATTCTAACTTCCCCAAATTTACTATAACATTTGCTAAAGCTGCAATTCCATAAATACACTTTCTGTCATACAGTTTAAGTGGAGTCAACAATGCTGGTCCGCGTTGATCCCGGAAAATAAAACCGCCTCTTCTCATTAGCAAGAAGAGGCTTGTTGACAGGAAAGCATATCCATAGTTGTTAAGTCTATCATTAAACCACTATTATGAGTTATTTACTTGATTGAAAAATACGCTCGATTTCCCTGATTGCCTCCCGCGATAGGTTAATATCCAAGGTTTTCAAATTGCTGAGAACCTGATCCTTCCGCTTTGCCCCCGGAATGATGGTATCAACCGTATCTCTAGTCAAATACCAGGCCAGTACCAGATTGGCTATTTCCGTATCTTTAGCCTCGGCTATGGTACGTAGGTTCTCCACTTTCTCTACATTTTGTTCAAATGCGGCTCCTTGAAAATACGGCAGGGATTCACGAAAGCCGCTGACCTTCGTATCCTTATCGTACTTTCCGGTCAAAAGTCCAGATGCCAACGGAAAGAATGGAACATAGGACATATCATTCTCACTTGCATAAGGGAAAATGGTTTCTTCAGCATCACGGTTCAGCAGATTATATTCACCCTGATAGACATCGACATATCCATCTTTATCTGCCTCCCTCAATTGATCGGGCGAGAAATTAGAAATGCCGATTGCACGGATTTTCCCTTCGTCCTTCAATTCTTGCAGAGCACCGACTGCTTCCGCTTCCGGTGTCTTTTGGTCAGGATAATGAATATATAGCAAATCAATATGATCAGTCCCAAGCCGCTTCAGACTCTTTTCCGCTTCTCTTTTCAGAAATGCTGGTGAATTATCATGAACAACCTCATTACCTTGGACTTTCGGCGAAACCTTGGTAGCAATTACTAAATCCGACCGGTTCCCCCTTTCCTTGATCACCTCTCCAATCAATTCTTCGGAACGGCCCATTCCATACATAAAAGCGGTGTCCAGGTAATTCACTCCGTTTTCCAGAGCTGTCCGGACGACTTCTTTGCCTGTTTCCTCATCTACTTCCGGGAAAATATTGTGCCCGCCGACCGTGTTTGTCCCTAAACCGACGGGGTTCACATATAAGTCCGTTTTGCCAATCTGTACTTTCTTTGCCATAAAATCATACCCCTTTTCTGTATGTTAGTTCAGAAACCTGGTGATTGTTCAAATAAAATAAATTTATATATCAAGTGTAGAACAATCAGCATTTTTATAGCAATTAAGACGACCCACTTCTTATATAAACATTAGAAAAAGGCCTCCGATAAGAGTCAAAGGCCTTTTTCCCTTTATACCATATTGACAAAAGCTGATACTGCGTCTACAAGGCTGTAAATACCCAGCCCACCGACAATCAGGACAATAATTCCTCCAATGATATTCAACTTTGCAGTGTTGACATATTTCCCCATAGCATTTTTATTATTGACTACAATAAGCAGGAAAATCGCAACGATTGGCAAAATCAGCCCATTCAGGGCCTGGGCAGTCAGGATCAGCTGCATTGGTTCAAATCCGATAGCAGACGTGACAATCCCAATCCCGATAATTATCGAGAAAATCAGTTTGAACTTCCAGTTGTCGAACCCTGTTCCCCACTTAGTTAGCCCGCCGATCGTATAAGCTGCTCCCAAAGGGGAAGCCATAGCCGATGAGAGGCCGGCTGCCAGCATGCCGATACTGATAAACCCGGAGGCCCACTCGCCAAGGGTCGGCTCCAGCGCTAGTGCTAATGCTTCTATTCCGGCTGCATCCGATCCACGGACAACGGTACCCGCCGTGATTATCACCGCAGCAGTGATCAGCCCGCCGACTCCGATGGTGATAAGGATATCCATTCTCGCTTTCTTAATGTCAGCGGGATTCTTCCAACGCTCATGCGCACTAGAAGCGTGCATGAAGAGATTATACGGAACAACTGTCGTACCTATCAATGCAACAATCACTACAATAGACCCGTCCGGAATCGCAGGAACAAACGCACCTTTAAATACTTCGCTTAAATTAGGCTGAACGATCAGCATGGTAGTAATGAAAGTGATGCTCATCACAATGACAAGTCCAATCAGTATTTTCTCAAAGCGCTTATAAGTCCCTGTCAAACCTAAGATGAGAATAACAACACCAATGACAGGGGCGATATAGTTCTGGGGAATTCCTGTCAGCAGAGAGACACCTAATGCCCCGCCGGTCAGGTCACCGGCCATATAGGCCGCACAGCCCATCCCGACGGAAAACCCAATTAAAATGACGGCACCAAACTTGAATACCGGCCGCTCAAACTGGCCGCGGATGGCTTCCCCAAGCCCGCTTCCCGTTACAATCCCCAGACGGGAGGCCATTTCCTGCAGGAACATGGTAGTGATTACCGAGAAGACAATGGCCCAGATTAAAGAATAACCGAAAGAGGCTCCGGCCTCTGTCGCCGTCGAGACTGTACCCGGTCCAATAAAGGAAGCAGCAATGATAGCTCCGGGACCGATGACCTTTACTTTCTCTTTAAATCTTTTCCATGGCGACGAGGATTCCATATATCCAACTCCTTTAAATTTCTGCTTGGTTGCTTATGTTTTCCCCGAATGCCTGTACAGAAAACTCAACTGTAGGATTGGGTAATATTACCAAGTAGCATACGCATCTGATGCTTACTCTGTTAAGGGGATGAATTCACGCTCTGACCGATTCCCTCACTGTTCTGCCAATATACCCCGCCTCCTGCCGATTTCCCCGCTGTACCAGCTGATAGACATCCTTTTACCTGCCACCCGGTTGCACTCCCCTGAAACTAGTTATATAATTATTCAGTATTGAATCTATTATTTGATTCAGCAGTTTTCCATGCCTCGGCCGGCTTAATACAGCGAAATATTTTACAGTGATGATGGTAAAATCAGGGCCCATCTATTTCCTCATTTTACTATTTTCATTTATGGTATTACCTAGTTTCCTGATAAGGTAACTCCCTCAACAAGAATATACGTAAAGAAGGTGTAATTATTGAAAAAGTCTATGTATATAGCAGCTTTTATCTGCCTCTCTATTATCCTGTCTGCTTGTGGCAGCAAGGCAGAAGAAGCGGAAGGTCCATTATTGGATGAGACTTTCACCATTGGTGTCATTCCTGCCCAGACAGTCGGAGCAATGGAGGAAGCCATGGATAAATTGCAGTCCCTCTTAAGTGAGGAACTGAACCGTAAAGTTACCGTTGATGTCTACCCAGATTATAATGGAGTAGTGGAAGCATTGAACTATGACAAAATCGACATGGCCTACCTTGGACCCTTGACCTACATAATCGCCAATCAAAAAAGCGGTGCCAAAGCTATCATAACCCAGGAAATTGATGGAAAACCTTACTATCACTCCTATATTATTACGTACGAGGACGAACCCTGGGAATCCTTAGAAGATTTGCTTCACACACCTGAAGAAGTTGACTTTGCTTTCGGAGATCCGAATTCTACTTCCGGTTCGCTGATCCCTACTATTGAATTGCAGAAGCGTGGAGTATTTGACTCACAGGAAGATCATGACTTTCATTCTGTCCGCTATACCGGATCGCATGATGCAACCGCTTTAGCCGTACAAAATAAACAAATTAATGCAGGTGCCATTGATAGTGCCATTTATCATCAATTGATAGAATCAGGAAAAATTGATAAAGAACAGCTGAAGGTTATCTGGAAATCCGAGGAACTTTTCCAATATCCCTGGGCCGTCCATAAGGATACAAATGAAGAGACCATCACTAGACTTCAGGAGACCTTCTTATCTATAGAAGATGAGGAAATTCTCGAAGCTTTTGGTGCCAGCGGGTTTACGAAGGCAAGCAAGGAGGATTATAGAAATATCGAAGAAGCAGCTAAACAACAGGGAATAATCAATGAATAGAGTTGAGTATGGTGTGGTTTAAAAAGAAGAACATTATCACCTTGATCCTGCTCTCCCTCCTCATCTATTTCAGTATGAAACTGACAGAGTTCGACCTATCCAAGTTTAAAGACTTCGATAATATGATCCATTTTCTAGCCCAGTGGTTTCCCATGGATTTCTCCAGACTTCCCGATTTGATGAAGGAAGCCGCAGAGACACTGGCGATGGCTTTTCTCGGCAGCATTCTCGGATTGATCATTGCTCTGCCGCTCAGCTTCATGGCTGCAAAAAATACGGCACCGTCTAAACCAATATTCCATTTTTCCCGGGTAGCATTAAGCTTCGTCCGGTCTCTCCCAGAAATTGTAATCGGCCTGGTTCTGCTCACGACACTTGGTCTGGGGCCATTTCCGGCTGTACTGGCGATCATGTTCCATAATATAGGCGTGCTGGGAAAGCTGGTTTCCGAATTGATTGAAGCTGCAGACCCCGGCCCGCAGGAAGCGATGAAAGCTGTCGGCGCTGGCAATGGTATTGCCTACCTGTTCAGCATTTTGCCGCAGATTTGGCCAAATGTGCTATCTCAATTCTTCTACCGATTCGAAGTGGCCATCCGGACGTCCCTCATCCTCGGTTTCATTGGGGGCGGAGGGATTGGGCAAGTATTATTCAATGATTTTAAAACCTTCCAGTATTCCTCTGTGGCATTGGATGTACTGATTATTATGGTAATGGTAATCATCGTCGATTTCTTGGGCAGTTATACGCGGAACAGAATCATCTAAAGGAGATAGAGCAAATGATTGAAATGAAAGATATATCTGTCCGTTACCCGGGCACCCATACGGATGCTCTTTCAGAAATAAGCATCTCTTTCCAGCAAGGTGAATTTGTATGTATTCTCGGGAAGAGCGGTGCAGGCAAGTCGACCTTCGTCCGCTGTTTCAATGGGCTGCAAAAGCTTACCCATGGGGAGATTTATCTAAAAGGAAATCCGGTTTCTCCTTCTAATGATGAAGAATGGCGGACAATCCGGAGAAAAACAGGAATGATCTTCCAACACTTCAATTTGATTCCTCGATTAAGTGTCCTGCAGAATGTGTTGACCGGCATGTTTGGCTACAGGTCTTCTTTTAAAAATCTGATTGGCTGGTTTACAACGCAGGAAAAAGAACTGGCCAAACGGGTTATCGCTGATGTCGGACTGGCTGCCATGGAACACCGGCGGGTTGAAAACTTAAGCGGCGGTCAAAAACAACGAGTCGGGATTGCCCGGGCCCTCGTCCAACAGCCGGAGATCTTAATCGGCGATGAGCCAGTTGCCAGCATTGATCCAGGAACAGCGGAGCATATTTTTAACATGCTTCAGGACATACATCGGCGCCTCAGATTACTGACCATTATCAATGTCCATGACATCGACCTTGCCAAGCGGTATGCCACGAGGATTGTTGCCCTAAAAGAAGGGAAAGTCATTTTTGATGGGCACCCTGGAGATTTCACCAATGAAGAATATTATGCAACCTATCAATCATAGAAATGGAAAAAGGCTGAAAACACTGATGTTTTCGGCCTTCTTCTGCTGTCCTCACCCGGCAGTATCGACCTCCACGATGATTGCCTCCTCCCTCCATTAACTTCAGACAGGAAACGAGTTTCTCATGCTCGAGATGCTGGCTAAAAGCAGTAGCGGTCAAAGCTTTTCGCTGCCTCATGCAAGACAGTCAACCAAATTTCATGCCCTTTACTCCTCTCGGAAAAGTTATGTCCTTGTTGAAAACCAAGATTTGTTGAATGCGGGATCACGTAAAAATGCGGCGTGAACATCACGCCGCATGGGTATAATTGATTACTTGATCTAATAACTGAGTCCGAACCCGAATCCATATTCATTTCCATCTTTATCACGGTAAACATAGGAAGATCCTTTTGCATGTCCAGGTATGTCCCCAGGACTCTTATCCAATTCTTCCTGGCTTGCCGGAAGTGTGAATGGCAGTTTTCCTGATGGATTGTATTTACCGCAAAGTACATCGAACAGCACTTCATATTTCACTCCAAAGGTACTTAGTACAGCATGCGCCCCAGGCTCGATATCTCCAATCAGCCAAGGATTCGTCATGTTGATAACAAGAATAGTCGGTGCTTTCGCTTCAATTTCTTTTATGCGGTCGACGTCCACTCCGGTGTCGTGTCCAAGAGCTACTGTCAGCGGTTCATCAGGACGATCCGGAACAGTATTCGGAATGGCAAACACAAAGGCATGTGTGGCTTCATCCAGCTTATCCGTCAGCACCAGGGAAGAATTCCTGCTAGCAAATGCTTCCTTGACTTTCTGCGTTTCTTCTTCTGCTCCGTCCTGCTTAAATACTTCTACATATAATTTCATCTCTGCCACTTTTTCATCTGTTAATGGCAACAATTGCTCACTATTACGGTTTAGTACCACAGATTTGCGGTGGGCTGTGTCGGCTTTTTGTTGGGAAGCGGCATCTTTTGCAATTCGCTGTGCCTGTTCTGGGTCGACATACGGGTTTTCAAATAATCCAAGTTCCATTATTTCCGTTAGCAGATAAGTCACAGACTTATCCAGCTTGTCCTCACTGACATAGCCTTCCTTGACCGACTTAATGAGCACAGATGGATCAGCTTCATCGGAGAACATGTTTACACCTGCTTCCAGTGCTTTAGCATATCTCTCCTCAGGGGATAGTTCCTCTGCTCCCCATGGCATCATATTGATGATACCGGTATCCGAGTTGATATATCCTTTAAAACCTAGTTCTTCCCTCAAGATATCACGGACAATTGCTTTGTTATAGGCAAAACCTATCTCTTCAAACAGTTCCCCGTCTTTCAGCTGTGGAACACTGTGTTCATTGCTTGGATAGGAGTAATAAGGCATGATGGACGTGGTTCCTGCTTCAACTGCCGCTTTAAACGGTGGGATGTGATACTTATACAGGCTTCCAGGTGTCGGATACGGGTTGAAACTTCCCCATGGGTAATGAGGGTCATGGCCATTATGCCGCGCACCGCCGCCAGGGAAGTGCTTTGTTGTCAGGGATACACTGTCTTCTCCAAGCTCTTCTCCTTGGAAACCTTCAATCACTGCCTTGATCATGGCAGCTGCCAAATCAGGATCCTCTCCAAATGTTCCATTATAGCGCATCCATAGTGGATCGGTAGCAATGTCAGCCATATAGCCGTATACCTTATGAATCCCTGCCGCTCTCCATTCGCGGGCAGCAATCTTACCGAATTCCTTCATCAGCTCGGTATCACCAGTGGCAGCAAGCCCCAATTCTCCTGGCCATACAGAAAATTCACCTGTCGCTTCCATTAAACCATGATACAAATGACCAATATGGTTTCGTGGATTCGAAACCATTACAGCAGGAATTCCCAGACGGGACTCTTCCGCCACTTCCTGGATTTTATTCGTCCATGTAGCTAAATCGGATGCCTTTGGGTTATCACGGACAATAAAATAGCGGAGATTCAAATCCTTAATGCCTTTTGTCGTTCCAGCATTATAAAGCAATGGCCTTGGCAGTTCATAATTATCATCGCCCGGCTTGGAAAATGGATGAGTTTTCAACACTACATCCGTCTCATTCAATAGGCCGCTTTCATCTGTTTCCTTTGTCTCAATATTTCCCGGAATTCGTTCCGAACCAGGCATATATTGGGAGGAGATGGTCATCAACCCTGCTTTCTCTTCAAGCGTCATCCGGGAAACCAAATCCTTCACCCGCTCTTCAATCGGCAGTTCCCAGTTCTCATACGGGTCCAGTACACCATTACCATTCAGATCCCTGAACTGCTTGCCATCTACGGTTAAAATATCTTTAACACGTGTCTCAACATTGGTTGTATGTTCTTTGCTCATTAGAACACTCCTCTAGTATCTTTTCTATTGCTGCTATTAAAATACTTTCTCCTACCTATCTTATGCTATGTATGTGAATGTAGGCAAAGGAAAAATTATAGTTTGTTTGCTAAACAAACAAACTATAATATCTATATAATAATTGAAAACGGTTTAACAATCAATAGTCCAAAAACATTGTCGCCAAAAAGAATTACAAAAAAATTACAACTTCTTAAAAACATAACACTCACTTTTCAATCTCTTTAAAAAGCAGTAATGTTAGTTTTTTCCTCCCAAAAAGTGGTAACTGTCCAAATGTGCAATAATTAATCATCAAGGGAGGAAGATTTAACATGAACAAAAAACTGATCAAAATTACAGCTCCAGCCTTTGCTGTAGGGATTGCACTTTCCGCTCAGGCAGATGTCAGTGCAGCAAGCCCTAATGCATCCATTAATGGCAAGGTCAACAGTCAGGTAAACGGCCAAATGAAGGGTAACGGCAATGGTGTAGGTGCAGCAAGCCTGCAACGCCTGAATCCTATCGATAACCGTATTTCCACTGTTACTACAGAGCTTGAATTAATAAATGCTCAACTTGAAAACACAGGGTCCCTTACAGAGGAAGAGTATGAATTTTATCAAAATGAACTGACTTCCCTATTCAACCAAGTAAATGCTTCTGTTAACCAGTTGAATGCTGTTACCAAAAAAGTGGATGACAGTGCAGAAGAGGTAGTAGAAACCGAAAATGAAATCAACGATACCGTTGACAGCATCATCTCCACACAAGTGGTATTGAATAATATTGAAATCGAACCAGCAGTTCCAGAAGCCGAGGTACCGGTTGATGAGCCTGAAAGTGACGAACCAGAGGCAGATGAACCTGCTGAAGACGCTCCTGAAACAGAAGAGCCTGCTACTGAGGAGCCAACTGAAGAAACTCCTGTAGCTGAAGAGCCTGCTGCTGAGGAGCCGGTTGAAGAAACTCCTGTAGCTGAAGAGCCTGCTGCTGAGGAACCAGTTGAAGAAACTCCTGTAGCTGAAGAACCTGCTGCTGAGGAGCCAACTGAAGAAACTCCTGTAGCTGAAGAGCCTACTGCTGAGGAACCAGTTGAAGAAACTCCTGTAGCTGAAGAGCCTGCTGCTGAGGAACCAGTTGAAGAAACTCCTGTAGCTGAAGAGCCTGCTGACACACCAGCTGAAGATGAAGTCACTGCCGAAGAAGGCACCACTGTATAATCACTAAACGGCAATACCTCTTTCCCATTCCGGGAAAGAGGTATTTTTTATAATAATCTACTGGTAAGGCCCATCCCTACCAGTCTTTTCGGCGGCTTGTATTCCGCCCTACCCACTGAATCTTCTACCGCTTATCGCTCACGTTCTTGTCTTGCTCTTTTATTTTTCTTATTGTCCAAATTCAGGAATTCGCTTTCCTCTGCAAATTCCGTATCACGCTTTTCTCTTTTCGGTGTGGTATCATACTTGATTACGTTTCTCTGTCTTCCCTTATCCTTATTCCGATTTTTATTCTGTTCGGACATGAAAAGGACCTCCTTAAAGAAATAACCTGATTTTCAATCCTTAGTATGTCCAACTTCCGTTCTTATTTCCCCCTACCTCTTATACATTTTTATAGGAAAAACAGCTAAAACTATGGAAACAGAGGAGGGATTCCATGCCAAATAAAGGCAAGAAGGAAAAGCACAAGAATAAAAATAAGGTAGAATTGAATGACATGAAGGATGACAAAAAATACCGGCAGAACAGACCGCCGAGATAATAGCAATGCCGCCCGACTACCGGGCGGCATTATTAGTTATATCCTCATTCAAGGTATTCAATTGGTTCAATAGCATCCATATGGCTGGCTACCATGGCTATCAGTGTCCCTGCCTCTTCTTTTCCGAATGAAAGAACCGTTTCATCTTTAATCATATCATCATCTTCCGTAAATATGCGGTTTGTCCGTCGTATGACACCTTCACCGGTATCCTGAGTGATCCCAAACTGGTAGGTGACTTCTGCCTCATCTTCCTTATAGTAAGCCGTAACCTCCGGTGTCTCCCAAGATACATTCAGCTCTTCATAAAAAACCTCATCTTCACCTGCATATAGAGCATCCTCATCCTCGTCGAATACTTCCACTTCGTCAAAATCTTCCTCCATAAACTCATGGAAGCTCTCGTGTACTGCATCCACAATATCCTCTATATCCTCCAGTACTACCTTGCTGACCTGCCCAAACTCCGGGTCGACGGAGTGAATGTAGAATTCTTCATTATGCGGGTCAAAAAACAATGTACAGAAATAATCCCTGTCCTCTTCCCCGCTTTCCGTGAAGAAATCAATTCTCGGATGCTTTGCTCCACGCTCTATAAGCATGCTGCCGTTTTCATCATATTTTTCGCAAATGGAATTCAGGCTGTCCTGAAGTTCGCCGGTCACTCTGTCAAACCATTCTAAGTTCATTCATATTCCCACCTTTCCAATTGTTCACCTTTTAGTATGACCAATGGCTTAGAAATCTCCGCTAGCAAATTTATGTAATTCAGCTATAGCGGTATGAAGATGGTAAGATTGAACAGATTACATATCAGTATTGGATAGTATATGAATAAGGAGGAAAGCATTATGGAACAACATCTTTCACGTGAAGAGGCACTAAAGAAGCTGAATGAAATATTGGATGAAAACGTACAGGAGAATTTTACAGAGCAGGAGAGAAAAGCAGGAGAATTTGGGCACTCAAGCTTCCTGGTAAGCAATAGAAAAGGATCAACTGCGGAGGTTGGTATCGATTGGGATAAAGAAGCCGATGAATTGACCTATTCCGTTCAGGAAGGAGAAGGGTCTGAGGTTTAAAAGCCCTTCATGGCTCGTTTGCTAAAATTATGTAGTAAAGAAACCTTTTAGTGATATGCTCCCATCAAACAGTACCTGCTTGATGGGAGCATTTTTTCCAAATAAACGTATTAGAGCAAATCCACTCGAAAAAGTCTGACAAACTAAAAGACCCCTTATATATAAGGAGTCTAAGGTTATGATTCCGATTGGGCTCGAACCAACGACCTCTACCCTGTCAAGGTAGCGCTCTCCCAGCTGAGCTACGGAATCGTGTGTATATTATCTTTCGACAAGAATTATAATAATATGTATCTGTCATTTTGTCAACAAGAAAAGTGACAAATACAAGCAAATGACGAAGGCGTTCCTCGTTCACCCACTCGCCCAATCGGCCCTTTATGAGCCTGTTCCTTTATTACTCCCCCTCTCACCCTTCGCTCACTTTATTGCATCACCTAAATTAATTCGTTACCCGAAGCAATCAATGGTAATATATACATTTCTGTCTTATAATAATTAAATAATTCTTTCTATTATATGGGGGTTGCTTGTGAAGACATTTTCCTTTCTGAAACCATATCGGCTCCCCATCGCAATGGCATATCTGTTCATGCTGATGGAGCTTGGCGTAGAACTTGCGCTGCCTTTTTTACTTGGACTGATGATCAATGATGGGGTGATGAACCAGGACCTGAACAATATTGTGATGTGGGGCAGCATAATGATCGGCCTTGCCTTTGTCGCTTTTGTTGCGGGGATTTTCAATTCGTTCTATTCCTCACATGTGAGCTTTGCCTTCGGGTATGACATCCGGCAGAGGCTGTTTGAGAGGATTCAGGTGTTTTCTTTCAAGAACCTGGACCAATACCCTACATCTGCATTGGTGACACGTTTCACCAATGATGTAAGGCAGATTCAAAATACGATTTTTATGGCTTTGCGGATTATGATGAAGGCTCCGCTGGTCGTAGCCGGTGGTGTAGCAATGGCCTTCATCGTAAATGCCAGGCTTGCGATAGTTTTTTTGGTCACGGTTCCACTCCTGATCCTATTCTTGCTTTTTGTGCTCAGGCTGGCAGGCGGCATGTTCTCCAATGTCCAGAAAAATGTGGATCGGGTAAACCGCGTCATGCAGGAGAATTTGGCCGGCATGCGGCTGATCAAGGCATTCATGCGTCGGGACCACGAGGAAGAACGGTTCATTGAAGCAAACAACGACCTAGCTGTCTCCACCCGCCGAACCTTTCGCTTTGTTGAATCCTCGATGCCGGTGCTGCTGTTTGTAATGAATATGAGCCTCATCTTTATTATCTGGTTCGGTAATATCCAGTCAATAGCCGGAACCACCTCCGTCGGTGAAGTGGTAACGATCATCAATTATGCACTCCGCGTGGCGATGTCCATTTCGATGTTCTCCTTCATTATCATGGCAATATCCCGAACAAAAGCGTCTTCGGAGAGAATGGATGAAGTATTGACAGTAGGGATTGATTTGCTTGATCCGAAAGATGCCGATCCGAAACAAACAGTGAATAGGGGCAAGGTGGAATTCCGGAATGTTTCCTTTGAATATCCGGACACAGAAAAGCCTGCACTGGAAAATATTTCCTTTATCGCTGAGGCGGGAGAAAAAATAGCCATTATCGGGGCTACTGGCTCCGGCAAGACATCGATGTTCCAGCTGGTCCCGAGACTCTATGACACTACCGCCGGGGAAATTTTAATTGATGATAAACCGATTACTTCCTATAAATTGGAAAGGCTACGTGCTGGGATTGGCTATGTACCGCAGACCCCCCTGCTTTTCACTGGGACAATAACCGATAATATCACCTGGGGGAAAAAAGACGCTAGTATGGAAGAAGCCATTCGTGCAGCCAGTGACGCACAGATCCACAGTACCATTGCCGATCTCCCGGATGGCTATGAAACAAGAGTTGGCCAGAAAGGGGTCAACCTTTCCGGCGGGCAGAAGCAGCGGATTTCCATCGCCCGGGCGCTGATCCGCCATCCAAAGATTTTAATGCTGGACGATAGTACGAGTGCACTTGATCTATCAACAGAAGCTCGTCTGTTGAAAGCAGTACAGGGTTATGAATGTACAACGCTGATCATCACCCAGAAGGTATCGACTGCTTTGGACGCCGACCGGATTCTTTTAATAGATAACGGCAGGATCCTGGCAGCCGGAACCCATGAAGAACTAATGGCAACCTCAAATTTATACCGAAAAATCGTGGAATCCCAGTTTGGAAAGGAGTATGCAAATGCCGAGTGAACAATTGAAGAAGCCCTTTCAATACGAGCGGATTCCCATTGATAAGATTGAAGTGGATAGGAAAAGCAGAGCAAGAAATATGTCAGG
Organism: Virgibacillus sediminis; assembly: GCF_042643265.1. Taxonomy (NCBI): domain Bacteria; kingdom Bacillati; phylum Bacillota; class Bacilli; order Caryophanales; family Bacillaceae; genus Virgibacillus; species Virgibacillus sediminis. The sequence goes on from NZ_JBHRRZ010000039.1 coordinate 117,416, forward strand.
AACCCTGCGCCGTGTCTGGGACTACCTGGCCAAGGAAAAAGGCAGGCTATTCTTGGTTATTTTAGCGGTAGCCGCAAGCTCAGGGCTTGCTCTGCTTGGGCCTTTCCTCGTCGGGATGGCGATAGATGATTATATCGTCACACAGGAGGCCGCTGGTCTCGGCTTGCTGCTGATTGGTCTGATCTTCGTCTATCTGTTTCATTCTCTTTCCATTTTCCTGCAGAATTTCTGGATGGTCGGTATTGCACAGGAAACCGTTTATAGGCTGAGGGCTGATCTATTTCATCAGTTTCATCGCCTGCCTATCTCCTATTTTGATAAACGGCAGCATGGAGAATTGATGAGCCGGCTGACCAATGATATTGATAATGTGAATAATACATTAAACCAGTCGGTCATCCAGATTTTCTCCAGTATTTTGACGCTTGTGGGCACTGTTGCTGTCATGCTTTATCTTAGCCCTATTTTGACGGTGGTAGCCATGTCGATCATCCCGATTATGTATGCGGCAATGCGCTGGATTACCCGGCGGACCGGTAAATTATATAAATTGCAGCAACGCTATCTTGGTGAAGTGAACGGCTATGTGGAAGAAATAGTCTCCGGACAGCATGTAGTCAAAACCTATTCTCAAGAGGACAGGGTGATCGGTGAATTTGAGCAGCGTAATCAAGAGCTGAAGCAGACTGGTTTCTGGGCGCAAAACATTGCCGGTTTCATCCCAAAAGTAATGAATATGCTGAACTTCCTCAGCTTCGGCCTGATTGCTTTGGTGGGCGGAATCCTTGCCGTTAATACCAATCTGGTGACGGTTGGAATTATTGTTATCTTCACCGAATATGCCCGGCAATTTACCCGACCACTCAATGAACTTTCCAACCAGTTCAATCAGCTTCTGTCGGCGATAGCCGGCGCGGAACGCGTTTTCCAAGTAATCGATGAGACCCAGGAAGAGAACGACGAAAAGAATGTAAGGGATATTCAGAGGACAGATGGACACTTTGTGTTTGATCAGGTTTCTTTCGGCTATGAGAATACACCGATTTTGAAAAATATCAGTTTCGAGGCCAAGCCCGATGAGACAGTGGCTTTAGTTGGACATACCGGTGCCGGTAAAACGACCATCATCAATCTGATCTCGCGTTTCTATACGTATGATTCCGGGAAAATTACCTTGGACGGTATCGACTTAAAGAATATCAGCCGAAAGAGCCTCCGTCAGCAGATGGCGTTCGTGCTGCAGGATGCTTTTCTCTTCCATGCAACCATCAGAGAAAATATTCGGTATGGCCGGCTGGAAGCAACCAATGCAGAGGTAGAGCAGGCAGCAAGAGATGCGAATGCCCATGATTTCATCTCGCAGCTCCCGGATGGCTATGACACTATCCTGGACCAGACCGGCAGCGGCATCAGCCAAGGACAGAAACAACTGCTAACCATTGCCCGGGCGCTGCTTGCAGAACCGACAATCCTGGTGCTCGATGAGGCCACAAGCAATATTGACACCATCACGGAATTAAAGATCCAGGAGGCATTGCAACGGCTGATGAAAGGCCGCACCAGCTTTGTTGTTGCCCATCGGCTCAATACAATCCAAGAAGCAGATATGATTATCATGCTGGAAAACGGGGAGATCATCGAGAAAGGCAGCCATCAGGAACTCACCCGCAAAAAAGGCAAATATTACGAATTGTATAAAGGCCAATTAATAGAAAAATCGAACTGACATAGCTATAATTGGAAAGAGACTATGTACTGGGGTGTTATTATGGGCAGGAAAGGTTCTTTTCATGAATGGACCATTGACAGTAAATATCTGAATGAAGAAATGACCGTAAAGATGTATAAGCCAGAATCATTTTCCGATTTGTATAAATACAACATTTGCATTATGCAGGATGGAGATGATTACTTTCAGATGGGCCGGGTTGCCACATTGAGTGACAGGATGCATGCGAACGGAGACATCAATAATACAGTGTTCGCAGGCATTCATTATAAGGATAAACATGACCGGCGCCGGAAATATCATCCTTCAGGTGAGCAGAATGCTGACTATATCAAATTTCTCGTACATGAAGTCGTTCCCCTGCTTGATGAAGAGCTCCCAACCTACCATATGGGAAAATCACGGGCGTTGATGGGTGATTCACTTGCCGGAACACTTGCATTAATGACGGCGTTGAAGTACCCCCATACATTCGGCAAAGTCATTATACAATCGCCGTATGTGGATACGGATGTGATGGAGGCGGTCGACCATGCCAAGGATATCCATTCCATTGATATCTATCATACAATCGGAACGGCTGAAACCGAGGTGGAGATGACCAACGGAGAGACAGCCGACTTTCTCACGCCGAACCGCGAGCTGCAGGAAAAATTGGAGCAGACGGGTGCCGACTATGTATATCATGAACTGGAGCAAGGCAAACATACTTGGGGTGCTTGGCAGAAGGATATGAAGCGCCTGCTTCTGACCATGTTCAATTAAATTATTTTTTTGGCAGGATTTTTGTTATACTGAAAACGAGTATAGTTTCGTTCGATGGAATCATTACACATCAACTGGGAGGTTTTTAGGGATGAAATACGGCATCATTATTTTTCCGACCAAAAAAGTTCAAGATGAAGCAAATGCTCTTCGCAAACGTTATGATCCGCATTATGCGCTGATACCACCGCATATTACCCTGAAGGAGTCATTTGAGGCGGATGATGAGACAATCGATGAATTGATCACGGAAATGAAATACATTGCCAATGAAACGGAACCGTTTAAAATCCAGATCAATAAGGTGAGTACCTTTGCACCTGTTACCAACACTATTTATTTCAAAGTGGAACCGATGCAGCAGCTCACTGATCTGTATGAAAAACTTCATTCTGGGAAATTCCCCGACAACCAGCAGTACAGCTTTGTACCGCATATCACTATCGCCCAAAAGCTTAGCCATGATGAGTATTCCGATGTTTTCGGTAGTTTGAGAATGCGCGATATCAAACTGGAAGACGAAGTGGACCGCTTCCAGCTCGTTTATCAATTGGACAACGGCTCTTGGACCGTTTATGAGACTTTTGTATTTGGAAAGGAAAAGGTATAAGAACTGGTATGAATATCAAGATAGTCGAAACTGAACAAGAAAAACAACAGGCATTCAAGGTAAGGACCACTGTTTTTATTGAAGAGCAGAAGGTGCCACCGGAAGAGGAAATAGACCAATACGATGAAACAGCAACCCATCTCATCGGCTATAACGAACAAGGCGAACCGGTTGCAGCGAGCAGGCTCCGGTTTGTAGACGAATTCGGCAAGCTTGAACGGATTTGTGTCCTTAAAGAAGAGCGGGGAAAATCCTATGGTGCTGAACTGATCAAAGCCATGGAGAGAATCATCGCAGAAAAAGGCGCCCGCAAATCAAAGCTGAACGCTCAAACGCACGCAGAAGGGTTTTACCAGCATCTTGGATACAGAACCATCTCCGGGGAGTTCCTGGACGCCGGCATTCCCCATGTGGCAATGATAAAGGATTTATAAACTTTTTCATAAATAAAGCTGAATTAAAACGCCTATATCGGGCGTTTTTTTTATTTTGAACGTCCACTTCCAAATTAAGATTATTTCCATGCATGACAGTTCGACATCCGGTTAAGCTAACATATGACTGTTTGAAAAGGGGCTGAACCGGATGCAGGCTTATATGGCCATGTTCTATGAGACCTTATTTGGCTTTGGTGCACTCTTTGTGCTGACAAAGGTCCTAGGGAAGACGCAGATTTCCCAGCTGACACCGTTTGACTTTATTTCAGCGTTAATATTAGGTGAGCTTGTCGGAAATGCCCTGTTTGACAAAAATGCAGGTATTCCGGAAATAGGTTTCGTCATCGCTTTATGGGGTGGTTTATTATACCTCACCGAAATCATTACAAATAGGTTTAAGCGCACTCGCCTGTTCCTCGAAGGAAGTCCGGATATTGTGATCTATCGCGGCAAGCTGATGAACGATGTGATGAAGAAAAACAACCTGGACATCAATCAGCTGCAAAGCTTGCTTCGGGCAAAGGATGTCTTTTCCTTGAGAGATGTAGAATTTGCCTTCATGGAAACAAATGGAAGTGTTTCGGTGTTGAAAAAATCAGACATGCAGACACCGACCCGCCAGGATATGAAGCTCTCCCCCCAGGAAGTTAATCTGGCTGTTACACTGGTAACGAATGGAGAGATCATCTATGATAATCTTAAAGAAAAAAACCTGACAGAAGAGTGGCTGATGGAAGAGCTGAGGGAGCAAGGCTACGACAAAGTGGAAGATGTATCACATGCAGAGTACGAGAAAGGAAAAGAACTTTTCATCCTCCCGTTTATTAACAGGAATCATGAAAAGTTCCACAAGAATTGACTATACAGTTTCATTTACTTTCGTGCCAGTGCCGGTTAACTCGGCGAAAACCCTTGTTGTATCAGCCTGCTCCCTTCTCTGGATAAAACCGCTTTTATAGGAACCCGGCTCAAGCCGTTCATACTCCTTGACTATTTCTTGGTGTCTTCTTTCCAATACGACTTTGAACGGCTTTTCCACCAAATGGGGAAGCCGTTTATTCTCTGTAAGGCGGTTCTGGTAATCCTGATATTGATAATGAGCAACAGGCAAAAGATACCCCATTTTTCCTCCCCCTTCATTGAATGCCAATACAGGCGCTAAGCCTTAAGGATTTGTTTCAATTTATATTATTCCCTTTTATATACCCTATTTCCTCTAAAAATATGCAAAAACAATTAAAATATTTTTATTTTTGGGTAATGAGGTCTGCCTGCCCTGGCTAGGAACAGCTCACCAATCAGGACTATACCCACCAGAATGGATCGTAATCTCTATCGTGACGGTCCCTTTCCCGTCCTCTTTCATTCTCGAGGTCTCTTTCGTGATGGTCTCTTCTGCGGCCTCTTTCTTCATCGTGGTCTCTGTCGTGATGGTCTCTTCTGCGGCCTCTTACGTCATCGTGATCTTTGTCGTCTCGGTCTCTTCTGCGGCCTCTTTCTTCATCGTGGTCTTTGTCGTCTCGGTCTCTTCTGCGGCCTCTTACGTCATCGTGATCTTTGTCGTCTCGGTCTCTTCTGCGGCCTCTTACGTCATCGTGATCTTTGTCGTCTCGGTCTCTTCTGCGGCTTCTTTCTTCATCGTGGTCTTTGTCGTCTCGGTCTCTTCTGCGGCCTCTTACGTCATCGTGATCTTTGTCGTCTCGGTCTCTTCTACGCCCTCTTACGTCATCGTGGTCTTTGTCGTCTCGGTCTCTTCTGCGGCCTCTTACGTCATCGTGATCTTTGTCGTGATGGTCTCTTCTACGGCCTCTTACGTCATCGTGGTCTTTGTCGTCTCGGTCTCTTCTGCGGCCTCTTACGTCATCGTGGTCTTTGTCGTCTCGGTCTCTTCTGCGGCCTCTTACGTCATCGTGGTCTTTGTCGTCTCGGTCTCTTCTGCGGCCTCTTACGTCATCATCGTGAAAATTTCTTCTACGTCTCCCACGACGGCGACGATCTCTATCCTCATCTCTTCTTGCCCTTCTTCGTTTCCTACGGCCGCAACGTTCGCTTCCTTCTCTAACCTCCTCTTTATGGTCCGTGTCTCCTCTTACATCCCTCTCTTTTCCTTTATTTCTATCTTCAACTTCTTCCCCTCGCACATCGCCGCAGCCACAGTCACGGTGGCGTCTTTTCCGGACAACTACATTTTCTGCTTCAATGTTCAGGTCTCTCACCCGAATTCTTCTTCTTCCCATTTATTTCACTCCCTTCTTTTCTACTGATTATCAGTTTATGTAGTTCCTTTCCGGCTGGTATGTTCAACAGCCTATGGAAAAATAGTTATTTACTTAATTAATATGGACGTGCGCCCACACAATACCCGGCTCCGCACATATCTTATTAAAGACAACTAAGTCAATTTCACCTTGAAAGGAGTAATAATTCATGGGTTGTGGAAAACACTTTGACACAGGTAATTGTGTCTGCGATATTCTAAAGGAAATTGAAGACGCTCAGAATGATATTGTGGAGAACTGCTGTGACACCAGCTGCGAACAGTCCATCAGTGATCTCTTGGGGGAGACAGATAATGGGAATGGTCTGGATACAGTTCCGGTTCTTCTCTACTGCAAGGACGGATGCAAACCATTTAAAGGCTTTGGGGCCCATCCACGGAATATTGAAAAGGTTAGAGGCAGCTTCTACTTCCGCGTAAAACATGTGGATGATGATTGCTGTGCAACATTAGAACTGCTGAGAGAATTCGGGGACGACGACAATCCGAAGAACCCAGTGGACCAGCAAACCGGCAAGCTTCGCGCTACAGGTATCTGCATAACTGTCGATCTCAACTGCTTCTGCCATGTTACCTGCCTGCCGGCAATAAATGCATTCGACTAAGCAAGGATGCAGCATAAGGTTATGAACTGCAGGAAAGCCTTCTAGATGAATCCATCATAGTTGCACTTTGGTACACCACAGCAGAACGCTGTGGTGTATTTTTTTATTAAAAAGAAGAACAGCTGAAGTACAGCTGTTCTCAAAACCCAATGATTCTTATATCCTTAATCTCTTCCATCGTTAGTTCCCTGCTCCGGTTACCTGTACGCATGTATACTATTCCATCCTTAACTTGAGTTATTATCCCCCGATGTCTTCTTTCCTCTGTCTTAACCTCGCATTTCTTTTTCGGTGTGAATTTCGGATCCTCCGCCAAATAATCGGCTTTTTCCGGAATGCTCATCTCTCTGAAGGACTTATTATTTTCCGAGCTGTCATCCTCATTAGCTTTTACCGGCTCTTTCTCCTTCTTCTGCTCAACCTCTTTGCCCATTTCTTCCAATGCCTTCTGTTCTTCCTCTAAAAAGTCTCCCCTTATCTTTGCGATGCTTGTATTCCCCTGTTCCTCTGATGCCACCTTCTCTGATTGGGCTTTTTTTGGCGTAGAGTAATCATATTGCATCTTCGCTTCCGGTCTGCCGATGGACGGCTGATGAATATACAGGAGCGGCTCTTTTGCAAATCTTCTCTTCCCCATAACTGATCTCTCCTTTAGTCAAAAGTACGTCTACTTAGTATATGAACCCAGAAATGTAATGTGTGCAGATGGCCAAGCGATCTGCAGGAACAAATAGTCTCAAGCAGCATAGAAGTGCTGCAGTTGGGTGCAGAATTCCTTATGTAAATAAAAAGGAACATCTCCCAACAGAGATGCTCCTTTTTTACACCAGCCAATTCATGAATGTAGTGGCCATACCGAAATATATTAATATGGAAATCAGATCATTTACCGTAGTAATAAACGGCCCGGATGCCACTGCCGGATCGATATGCAGGCGGTCCATCAGCATAGGAATAAGGGAACCCGCCAATGTAGCAACAATCAACGATCCAAAGATGGAGAATCCGACAAGCAGTCCGAGATAGATGTTCCCCTGCCACAGATAGACCACAACAGAAATGACCAGGCCGCAGACCGTTCCTGTAATCAGGCCGGTACCTGCTTCGCGGAGAATCAACTGGGCTTTTCCCTGCTTTCCGTAATCCCCATTAGCGAGGCCGCGGACAGCTACAGCAAGTGCCTGTGTACCAGTATTACCGGCCATACCGGCAATTAATGGAATAAAAATGGCGAGTACAGCGACCTGCTCCAGTGTTTCTTCAAACCTCCCGATCAGGCTTGCCGTCAACATGCCAAGGAACAGCAGAATAATGAGCCATGGAAGGCGCTTCCTCGCTGATACGAAAGCATTCTCGTCTTTCCTGTCCGTCTCAGAGACAGCTGCCAGCATGGAATAGTCTTCACTCGCCTCCTCTTCCATGACATCGAGGATATCATCGACAGTGATAATTCCAAGCAGATGATCTTGAAAATCGAGTACAGGAACAGCAAAGAAATCATAGTCCCGAAACATCTGGGCCACTTCTTCCTGATCCCTGCCGACTGACACTGCCACGATTTTTTCACTCATGACGTCTTCGATCAGATCATCATCATCGGCAATGATCAGATCACGGATCGAAATGACCCCGACCAGCCGCTTATCTTCGTCCAGTACATAGATATAGTAGATTGTTTCGGCATTGGGGGCGTCCTCTTTCAACTGCTTCATCGCTTCCCTGACGGTCTGTGTTTTTACAATGGCCACATACTCTGTAGTCATAATGCTTCCGGCTGTTTTTTCCTCATAATGGAGAAGCTTCTTAATGCCGTCGGCTGCTTCCTTATCCATGATGGTCAGAAAGCTCGCTACCTGATCCTTTTCCAGTTCATTCAGAATATCCACAGCATCATCGGCAGACATTTCCGCAAGCACCATGGAAGCATAACGAGGATCCATTTCCGTAAAATAATCGCCTGTCTCCTCAAGCTCCATACTTTCCATGATATCAGCAGTTTCTTCCGGGGAAAGATATGTGTATATCCGCATTCGCTGTTCTTGAGGCTGCTCAGTGAAGAACGTTGCTTGGTCGTAAGAATGCAGTTCCAGGAATTCTTCACGGAATTCTTCCATTGCCTGGCGATCCAATGCTTCCTTCAGCTGATTCCACTGTTCTTCATATAGTACTTCATATTCTTGTTCATATCTGTTGGTTGGTTCCATATGCAACACCCTCTCTAACGCGAAACTCGTGGGATAGGCCGACAACCAGGCCTGCTCCCCTTATTGTATACATGAAAATGAATTTAAGTGTAAAAATAATTGCATTCCGATAGAATAATGGCAACGGTAAAATAATATATATTAGCCTTTTCCCCAAAAGACTTTTATTTACCCTGAAAAATTAGAGCAAAGGTGGGATAACAATGAAGTATGACATAATAGGAGATATCCATGGTTGTTATGAAGAGCTTGTAGAACTCTTCGAAAAACTAGACTACCACATGCAGGACTCCATATATATTCATCCGAACGGAAGGATACCTGTTTTTATCGGAGACATCACCGATCGCGGCCCAGATTCGATCAGCTGTATTGAATTGATCACCACCATGGCAGCCAAAGGAAAAGCAAAGTATATACCCGGAAATCATTGTGACAAGCTCTATCGTTTCTTTTTAGGGAACAAGATCCAAATCAAACACGGACTTGAAACAACCGTGGAAGAATACCGCTCCCTTTCTCCCAGCCAGCAAGAAGAAGTAAAAAATGGGTTTATGTCCTTGTATGAACAAGCCCCATTATACCTTGAACTGGAAGAAGTAGAAGCAGTGGTCGCCCATGCTGGAATCAAGGAGTCTCTGATCGGCCGGACGGATAAGCGGGTTAAGTCCTTTGTCCTATATGGAGATACGACCGGTGAATTTTATCATGATGGCCGACCTGTTCGCCGTGACTGGGCACAGAATTACCGAGGGGAACGCTGGATTGTCTATGGGCATACACCTGTCCGCAAACCTAGAAAAGTCCACAAGACGATCAACATTGACACCGGATGTGTATTCGGCAATGCCCTTACCGCCTTCCGCCTGCCGGAAGAAGAAATCGTATCCGTGCCTTCCCGTCAGCCATTTATCGAAGAGAAGTTTAGCTATTTTGACGATTGACAAGCATTGCTATTTCCTCAGGAATCATCGAAGTAAAGCTCAGTTCTTCCTGTGTCAGCGGGTGGTTGAAAACCAATTGATGGCAATGCAATGCCTGGCGGCCAATCAGGCCAGTACTTCCCCCATATAAGTCATCTCCAGCAAGCGGATGGCCGAGATGGGCGAAATGCACCCGGATTTGGTGCGTCCTGCCCGTCTCGAGCTTCACCTCCGCCAGGGAATGTTGTTCATGGGAGGAAAGCAGCCGGTAATGGGTCACCGCTCTTTTTCCCTCTGGTGCGACGGTCCGTTCAATGATGGAACCCTTTTTTCTATCAATGGGTAAATCGATGGTTCCTTCTTTCCTTTCAAGCAACCCTTCTACAACCGCACAGTACCTCCGATGCACCTTCCCAGTTTTCTGGGAAACGGCAAGCAGGGAGTGGCTCAGCCTGTGTTTGGCGATGAGCATAAGCCCGGATGTATCCCTGTCCAAGCGGGTTACCACATGGATGGTATACGGTATATCATTTTTTTGGTAGTATGCTAGAAGGCCGTTGGCAATTGAATATTTAGGATGGTTTACAGAAGGCATGACCGGTGTTCCGGCCGGTTTATCCACTACGATAATATCCTCGTCTTCGTAAATAATAGCTATATCCATCTCTATAGGCTGCAGATTCTCTCCGACCACCTCTCGAGGTAAGCTGATTTCCAATTCATCACCGGCTGATAATACGAAACGCACCGTCTGCCGCCTACCGTTTACGGTAATTTCTCCGCCATCAAATTTAACAGCCTTCAAGATGGAGCGGGAAAAGCCATGTACCTTCTGTAGATAATCACGGATCACCAACCCCGAATACTGTTCATCTATCTGCCATCTCATCTGCCATCAATCCTTATAATTCCTCATCATCTGAAATAAATGATTCACGCACCCTGTCCCAGAAAGGGAACGGACGGAATCTGGCAAAACGCACCCGCTCTTCAGCCACCCGGCACTGGATCGATTTCACATCCGAAAAGGTGGAGGTCACATGGTCGATGGAGATAAGAAAACTTTTATCGACCATCGGCTTCAGCAGGCATGTATGATGGTTGGGCAGGATCAGCGGCGAACCGATCGTACGGAAGACACGATTATTAATCGATGCCATTTCTGTCAGCTGGATGGCTTCAATCGAAGGATGGATAATCCCCCCGCCAAGCGCCTTATTATAGGCGGTACTTCCAGATGGAGTAGAAATGCACAACCCATCTCCACGGAATGTTTCAAAGTGATCGCCCTTTATCTGAACATCAAACACAACCGAGCCTTCCGCTGTCTTGATCATCGATTCATTCAGGGCAAGATAACGGTCCTCTTTTCCGGATTTCGGCCGGATAATCACTTCCAGCAATGGGTATTCAACAATCTGGAAAGGGGTTTTCGCAATTTCTATAATCAGTTTCTCCACCTCATCCGGTGTCCAGTCGGCATAAAAACCAAGGTGCCCAGTATGTACGCCGATAAAAGCTGTCGACTCCAGTCTGTGATTATATCGGTGAAATGCCTCCAGGAAAGTCCCATCGCCTCCTACCGAGATGACCAAATCCGGTTCTTCCCTGTCATATTCCAAACCGAACTCGATTAAATACTGCTTCATGGTTGCTTTGATTTTTTGTGATCTTTCGTCTCCTCTTGATACAATTTTGAATTTCATGACGGCTGCCTCTCCCTCCCGCTGATTCTATTTCCGGTGAAAAATCCGCTGCGCTTCTTGTACTTCATTCTTGATTTTAGACATTTCTTCATCCAATTTGAAGGCTGCCTCTGCAGCACGCTGCAGCCTTTCCTTAATTTCCTTCGGTATGCTTCCTTGATACTTATAATTCAAGGAATGCTCGTTAGTCGCCCAGAAATTCATCGCTAGTGTACGCACTTGAATCTCTGCAAGGATAATCTTCATCCCGTCGATGGTCTCTACGGGATATTCGACGATTATATGATAGGAGCGGTAACCGCTGTCTTTTTTATGGGAAATATAATCCTTTTCAGCAACTACTCTCATATCACGGCGCAGGTGTATCATATCCACTACTGTATAGATATCATCAACAAACTGGCAGACCACCCGCACTCCTGCGATATCCTGCATTTCCTTTTCCAATTTCTCGATAGGAATCTTCCGGCGCTCTGCTTTCTCTAAAATACTTGCTACCGGTTTGACCCTGCCAGTGATAAATTCAATCGGGGAATGCCTTTTTTCATGCTCGAATTGCGACCGCATCCCTTTGAGTTTAACTTTCAGTTCTTCCACAACCTGCCTGTAAGGTGCCAGCGTTGCTTCCCAGTTCACATTCAACACCGCCTCAAATTCTTGTCAGATACATTTTATCACAACATAAGCAAATTCCTAACCATTGCATATTCAGTCCAATTTCGCCATAATCAATAATAACCTACTTTGCAATGAATTTGGAGGTAAATTTTAGTGGCACAAGAAATAGAAATAGAGTATAAAAATCTACTGACAAAGGACGAATTCCAACGTCTGCTGGCCAGGCTCCCTTTTCCCGAATCAGGGAGCACTCAAACAAACCATTACTTTGAAACCGCCGACTTTGATTTGAAAGAGCATGGAAGTGCACTACGAATCCGGGAGAAAGGCGGAAAATATCGCCTGACATTGAAAGAACCGCATGCTGACGGGCTGCTGGAAACCCATGACGATCTTACGAAAGAAGAGGCTGACGGATGGCTTGAAGGAAACATCATCGCCAAACCCCATGTAGCCGGGCAACTGAAAGAAAAGGGAATCAGACATGAAGATTTGAAGTATTGCGGCAGTTTGGCCACAAACCGGCGGGAGATTGAATATGAAGGTGTACTGCTAGTCCTGGATCACAGCACATATAATAGAAGAGAAGATTACGAACTGGAACTGGAAGCACCTTCAAAAGAGCTGGGGACTGCCAGGTTTGAGCAATTGCTGAAGGAGCATCAAATCAAACGGCGGAACACACCGAATAAGATCCAACGCTTTTTTGAGAGTTTGAATCCATAGCAGCTCCTAGGGCTGTCAATCAGATAAGTTGCCCAAGCACCTTTACGTTGCTAAAATATATAGTACAACAAAGAGGAGAATATACCTATAGACATGGGAGGCTTCTAAACTTCCGTTAATCTCCGCTTTGGGCAACGATAAGGAGAATGAAATATGACTCATACAGAACACGGTACCATTTATGAAGCCATCGGCGGTGCCGAAACAATAAATAAACTGGTTACAGCTTTTTACACAAGAGTGGGCAGGCATCCTTCCCTTACACCGATATTCCCCGATGATCTGACGGAAACAGCGAGAAAACAGGAATTGTTTCTTACCCAATTCTTCGGCGGGCCAAGGCTCTATGAAGAAGAGCGTGGCCATCCGATGATGAGACGAAGGCACCTGCCCTTTCCGATTACACCGGAGCGCCGGGATGCATGGCTTGCATGCATGGAAGAAGCATTAATAGAAGCAGGAATCGAAGACCCCTATCGTTCAGCCATTTTTGAAAGGTTAACAATGACAGCCAATCACATGATGAACACACCAGAATGAAAGGAGAATCGATGTGAGCTGGAATCAAACTGGGCTCAGGAGTTCAAACCGCACCCAAATATCGGAGAACTACAACTTCCTTGATTTGCTCCAGAAGCCGATCGAGATGTACGTGTTCATTGATCCCCTCTGTCCGGAATGTTGGTCTCTGGAACCTTACCTGAAGAAGCTGTCAATCGAATATGGACGTTTTTTCACATTACGCCCCATCATCAGCGGCCACCTGAATTCGTTGAATAAAGATCAATTCGACCAGCCGCGGAGGATGAGAGACATCTGGGAAAAAACATCGAAACGCACCGGAATGTGCTGTGACGGTGACTTGTGGATCGAGAATCCTGTTTCCTATCCATGGATCGCTTCTCTGGCTATTAAAGCGGCTGAACTGCAAGGCAAAAAGGCAGGAAGAATCTTCTTGCGCAAACTGCAGGAGAATGTTTTCTTGAAAAAGAAAGATATTTCAGATGAACTCGTTCTCATTCAATGTGCCAAAGAAGCAAGGCTCGATGTATCAGAATTTCGGGATGACCTACACTCCCAATCCGCCAAAAAGGCCTTTCAATGTGACGTCACCTTAACAAGAGAAATGGACGTTGACTATATTCCGACCATCGTTTTCTTCAATCAGCTGGTTGAAGAAGAAGGAATTAAAATATCCGGTCTGTATCCATATGATATCTATGTACGCGTCCTTAGTGAAATACTGCAGAAATCCCCGATACCATCCGAAAAGCCGCCTTTGGAAGATTTCATGTCCTTCTATGGCACGGTAGGTGATAAGGAAATCTCTGTTGTCTATGACTGGAGCGAAGCAAAAACAGAACGGGAGATGAAAAAACTCCAACTGCGCCAGAAAGTGGATCGGATTCCTGTAAAGTACGGCTCCTTCTGGAAATATACGGGATGAAAGAATGTTATTATCTTGGGCCTGCCGCTAAAACGGCTGGCGCAAGTTTTTTTATGGAGTAAGAAGATAGTAAAGTTCAAGAGTCACTCCACGGCTTTAACCGTATGGAAGGTAAATAAAATTATATAGGATGAGTCTCAGAGATGATATATAAGAAGAGTTGAAAGTGTTGACGCACAAGCAGTTCCTTTGTCGCAGCTGTTCCTGTAACCTTTCACTGTCGAGGATGCTGGTCTTGGAGACCGTGGCCATGGTTCGTAAACCAAAAAGAAAAGGATACACGGGGCAGCGTGTATCCTTTATCTCTCTTTGTATTCATACAAAGGGGGATGGGAGAAAGTTTCATGATCAAACAAAGGGGTTTTTGTTTGTTTTGAACTTACATTGTAATAATAACAACTTTATTTTTAATAATCAACCGTCATGTTCTTACTTTCACAAATCTGTCACTTCTAATTCTAAATTATAACACATAGAGTATATTAAACTTGAAGAATTGTTGAGGGGTGTTATAAATGCGGGATTTCCTTCCTGTTTTTTTTCTTTTCCTTACATTTTTTGCTCTTATTCTCAATCTCTTCGGCTTGATGCAGATTATCCCTATCTACCTCACTCTCCCGATTCTTTTTCTGTCCATTTATCTAACCCTTTATTCCTTCACCCATAAAAGGGCCTATCGAGGCAGCCGCTGACTAGCGGCTGTTTTTTTAGGAAACGACCGTTAATAGGCTGGACTTGATCTTCTCCGCTGCGTTGCCTGAATTTGTTTGCGGCAGATTCCCAGCCTGAAAAAACCGGACAGGCCCCTTCGGCCTAGTCCGGTTTTCATTTTATTACAGCAGCATATTCTCCATTTCCTTAAGCTTTTCTTCGAATACAGCTAAAGCGTCAAGTATTGGCTGTTTGGAGGTCATATCAACCCCAGCCTTTTTAAGCACTTCAATCGGATAGTCACTATTTCCGGCTTTCAGGAAGTCAATATATCGTTCCACCGTCCCATCCTTTTCTTCAAGGATGCCGTTGGCCAAGGCCGTTGCTGCAGAATATCCTGTTGCATACTGATAAACATAATAGTTCATATAGAAATGCGGAATTCGGGCCCATTCAAGACCGATCTCTTCATCAGAAACAACCTCGTCACCGAAGTACTTCTTATTCAGATCATAATAGATCTCTGTCAGCTTCTCGGCGGTCATTGCCTCCCCTTCCTGCATGCGCTTATGGATATCATGCTCGAATTCGGCAAACATTGTTTGGCGGAAAACCGTACCTCTGAAACCTTCCAGAAAATGGTTCAGGATATACAGTTTCTGTTTTTCATCATCCAGGTTATTCAACAGATAATCGTTCAACAGCGCCTCATTGGTCGTAGATGCCACTTCCGCCACAAAAATGGAATAATTGCCATAGCGGAAAGGCTGGTTCTTCCTTGTATAATAGCTGTGAACGGAGTGGCCCAGTTCATGGGCAAGAGTAAATGTGTCATTGAGATTATTTTGCCAGTTCAGCAGAATGTATGGATTTGTACCATACGCCCCAGAAGAATAAGCTCCACTGCGCTTGCCTTTATTCTCTTCCACATCAATCCAACGGTTGTCATAGCCTTCTTTGACAATGTCCACGTATTCCTGCCCCAACGGTTTTAAGCCCTCCAGCACATATTCCTGTGCCTTCTCATAAGGAATTTTCATATCCGCATCTTGGACTAGCGGCGTGTAAAGGTCATACATATGCAGTTCTTCCACATCAAGCACTTTCTTGCGCAGTTTTGTGTAGCGATGCAGCAGATGGAGATTGTCATTTACCGCTTCCACTAGGTTGTCGTATACCTGCTCTGGGATATTGTTGCCATCCAGTGCCGCCTGGCGCGCTGATTCATAATTGCGGATTTTCGCATTGAAATTATGCTGTTTGACCCCGCCTGTCAAAGTGGAAGCAAACGTATTTTTAAAGCTTCCGTATGTTTCATACATGGCTTTGAATGCGCTCTCCCTCACACTGCGGTCCTGCGATTCGAGGAAGCGGATGTACCGGCCATGTGTCAGATCCTCCTCTTCCCCGTTTTCATTCTTGATGGTCGGGAACGTCAAATCAGCATTATTCAGCATACTGAATGTCTGAGAAGCATTGGACATTGGTTCTGAGGCCTCTGCGAGCAGTGCTTCTTCTTTCTCACTCAATATATGTGGTCGCTGCCGGTTTATTTCATCCAGTGTCTTCCGGTATTCTTTCAGCCCTTCATTTTCTTCCAGGAATCTTTTCAGTTTATCTTCATCCATCGAAAGGATTTCCGGAACAATGAAGCTCATCGCACTGGATGCCTTGGTCAGGACGTTCTCCGCTTGGGCGTTCAATCCCTGGTAAAAAGAATTGGTTGTATCCTGGTCATAACGCATGTGTGCGTATGTAAACAGCTTGCCCAACCGTTCAGATAATCTATCTTGGAGTTTCAGCACGTCGTACAGAGTTTGGGCGGATTCACCAAGTTTTCCCTGGTATTCCTCGATCTGCGGTATATCGTTCTGAAGGCTTTTGAATTCAGCCTGCCAGTCTTCATCCGTGGTAAAGATATCTTCCAGCCTCCATGTACGGTCATGAGGCACTTCACTTCGTTTTGGTAATTCCTTTGCAGCCACAGTAATTCCTCCTTTTACTCGTCCTATTCAATAGTATTCTTGATATGGCATAAAATTCCTGCAAGAAATGCCCTATTTTCTTAGTATAACGAATAAAGAAGGAATCATGCTTTCATTTTGCCTTTTGCCGATTTGAGAGGACTTCCATCAACTCGTCATCGCCGGCTACCGCCTGTTCAATATGCGAGTAGTATTCTACCTGTCGGAACTTACGGTAAACTCCCTGGCGAACCTGAGAAAGAAGGCCGGCTTCAACCAGAAGTTGGAGATACTCGAGTACCGGATCGCCCGGTGTTTTGATCAGAGGAAATTGGCTGGGGGAAGTCTTATTTAATCGAACAAATTGCTGGCAGTGCTGGAGGGTGAATTCTTTCTCCTGAGGGAGCGGAGCAATCAAATCAATCAACAGCCGGCTCTGCCAATTCCACGGGGGGCTGTTCATCAAATACTGGGAAGGCACGGGAAGATGGACCAATGATGGCAACTGTTCAACATGCTTCCCTTTCAAATACAGCCATTGATGCCAAGCCAATTCTTTTCCATGCAATTGCCTGTTTTTCCTCACACGGAACCGGTATTTTTCCCTCTTCCATAAAGAGAATAATCTCTGTTGTGAATATACTTTAACGCGGAAGATGTCTGGCAGTCTCAACTTATCAAGGCGTTCCTGGCTGAATTTTCCTATTGCCAGCCCGGCTGATGTAAAATAGATATCCTGGAACATAATGAATTGGAGGGTATGAGGGCAAAAGTAGAATAAAGTGAGCGGAAAGTCAGAGGAGAATTTGTGGGCAAGGTGGATGGAGAAATGGTCGATTTGGAGATGTTCGGCTGTCTTCCGTTTCATGCGATTCTCCCCGAGAATCCAGATTGGGATGATGCCTTTCTGAATATATCCCTTGTTTCTGGAGTAAATCTGTTTCTCGGAAATCCTGGCACATTGATACTCCATGGCAATCTGTCTGCCATTAATCGTAAGAAGCAGATCCGGCCGCTGCTTGATATTCGGTAGATATGCTTCCAATTCCACCTCCAGATGCTGTGCATGAAGCCAACGGTACAAGAGGCGCTTTCCCTTTTCGTGATACATCCCCTCTCCGCCTACGCTGGATGGGCAGTTTCTTACAGATTGGTGGGCAAAATGGGGAATGACCTTAGGTCCAGCTTTGATGATGACCGGTTTGCTGCACGACGGGCAGTAAAACACACCTGTCCGTTTCCATGTATCTATTTCTTTTCGCGAACATGCCGCAAGATTCACTGCTATTCCTTGTTCAGAAATGGCCTGCAGCATATATTCACCACCTCCTTCCTTCTATATATTCTCCTGGGAGGTCAGTAAATCCTGCTTGAAACAAAAAAAATAGACACCCAATCTAACTGAGTGTCTATACATTAACCGGAAAATGGGCCCTTACTTGGGCAAATGTGTCTTGTTCGAAGATTACCTTCCCATACTCTTCCAGCATGTGAATCGTAACATCGGAGTCGTCAGCAAATTCCAGAACCATACTGATGACATCTTCCTGAAGTTTGTCATCCATCAAGTCCGGTGAGAACTCCAGGAATAGATAGTAGTTGTCTTTAAAGTGATAAAGTGTTTCTTCCTTGCTACCATCGAAGCCTTCCATTCGGTGACTCAACTGAATGACGTCCTCAAAGTCCTTGAACCCGACAATCAACCACATATTGTCTTCCTTCATATCTTCGGGATCATCCAATTCGGTCTTCCCATATTTATCTTCTAAAATATTCTCTATATTTTTATCTACAGGCACATCCACCGTTTCGCCATCTTCTGTCGGAAGCTCGATGTTCTCGCCATCCTTGGATACCTGGGCCTTCGTAACCACGATTTCCAATCCCTTATCCAACGCTTGCACTTGGATCCACAATGGACCCTCTACAGAAAAATCTTCCTTGTAGTTCAGCTCATCCATCATCTGCCAGAAGAGCTGTTCACTACGCTCACGGTTGTACCAGATTTCTTCGCGTTCAAACCCTCTGTCCTCGATATCAATGTAGGAAATATAAAATTTGACGGTGTTTTCATTGATTCTCTCTATTTCCATTCTTGTTCCTCTCCCTTCTTAAATAATGGTGGAAGAGACACTTTCACCTTATTTTTATATCTATAGCGTGGACAATTTCTTATCTATTCATTACCCGTTCTAAAACATATCTAACCATAACCGATTATATTCACAGTATATGAAAACTACGGTCCATCTGGAAAGGAATATGCCTATAATAGAAGAGTTAGTTTTATATTTTACCCCATAACCTCTAATTTGTCACCCTTTGTCCTTATAAAATTTCAGACAAAATAAAAACACAGCCCTCACCAGGAATCTGCGTTTTTAATAGGAAATATTAAACTAAGTATATGTGGTTAATTAACCAACCGCTGGGCTTCCCGCAATTGGAAGGTGCGAACCGTTCTCGGCAGGAACCGGCGGATTTCATCTTCATTATAACCAACCTGCAGGCGCTTCTCATCCAGGATGATCGGCCTTCTCAACAGACCAGGATTATTTTGGATCAAATTGAATAGATCTTTCAACGGAAGCTGGTCGAGATCAACGTCTAATTTCTGAAAGACCTTGGATCGGGTAGATATGATTTCATCCGTACCATCTTCAGTCATTCTCAAGATCTCCTTGATCTCATCCAATGTCAGCGGCTCCGAGAAGATATTCCGCTCCTTGAATTCGATCTCATGTTTTTCCAGCCAAGCCTTTGCTTTTCTGCATGATGTGCAACTTGGTGAGGTATAAAGTGTTACCATGTAACTTCACTCCTCATTCTATATAGATGGTTATCAACATTCAACTATTTTACAGATTAAAATAACTTTAAATAACCTTTATGTAAATTATACTACATTTGTCAAATGAAAGGTAGAGGTACAATAAAAAATCAGGTTATTTTTACATGTTACAGCTCATTGAATGCTTTAATTGTAACATACCCCATTTCTATCTTCTTAAACAACATTATTCTAAAAAAAATACTGCCCCCGTTCTCTTTCCTTGTCATGACAGGCTTTTTCCATGAAAACGATCTCGGTTTCCTTCAAAAAATCACGATTCAAAATCTAATCAAACTTTAAAAACAACCCCGCACCGAGACTAACCGGCGGGGGCTGCTTCCTTTTATCTTATTTATGCTTTTTCAGGTACGTTCAGATTTTCCAGTATGTCATCGCATTCCCTGTTTTCGTCAAAGCTTAACACTTCATCTGCTTTTTGATAAGCTCTGCCGTATATCTCTTCATCCTTATAAGTATGGATGTCTTCGTACATTTTTCTCATTTGCTTGAAAATCAAATCTTCAGATTCATCATTTGGAGACCAGTACAATATCTCCAGCGGGGTTTCTTCGTTAGTTGCCAGCGACCGGCGTGTATAGCCGATGGCCTGCGCATGGGTAAATCCTTCCCTGCGATAAAAGTGGAGTCTTTTCTCGGTGTCGGAGTCGTCATAATCAATCGGTTCGACTTCCAGAATGATCGGTTTGTTTTTCTCTTTCAACTTCTCCATAAGCTTGTGCCCGATGCCTTGCCCCCTGGTATCGGCTGAAACCCAAACATAATCAATAAAGATGAAGGTTTCGAATTCGGCGTACATCATCACATGCTGCGGGCTTTCATCCTTGAAGTATACGTCCCCTTTTTCCTCGAGGAGCCGTTCCATATGCTCCCTGGACTTCATTTCTTCTACCGGAAAATACTCTTTCAGCTTTTCATACCAGTTCATTGATCTACTCCTTATTTTTAGTAGTCGTTTTCATTATAACGGGGATATTTAACTTTGTTAAATGGTTTAAAGGATCATTCTGGCCATATTATGTCCGTTTAGAGGCAAAATCATTAAAAAAGCAGATACCTTCGGAGGGTAATCTGCTTTTTTTGTTATTTCCCTATCATATAATCCACATTTTCCGTGTAACTGTTTCCGGAATCCCACAACAGGAATTCATCAATCCCATTATCATATAAGGCTCTGATCTGGGCTTCCACTTCCTCTTTGCCATACACAAAAGTCGGTCCGCTGTATAGCCATGGAGCACTGAAATCCTGCAGCCATGGGCGGGATACTGGCGGATCTTCCAATTGGCTGAGTACTTCTTTTTCTACTTTCGCATACTCATTGACCAGATTATACGGCTCTGTGTCCGGCTTTTCAATTCCAAAATATGGGCCCCAATGGCTAGGATAGATCATTGATGAAATAACATCCACATTATCTGCGATACGAGAAAAGTTCTGGCCGATTCCTGGGGCTTCATCGATGGTGGCTGAATATCCGAATATATCAACAGACACATCCACATCATAATATTCGAGTTCTTCCCTAGCGTATGCTACAAAATCAGTCACCGCTTCTACCCGCTTTTGCACATTATTCATATCCATATCGGCATAATCGCCCTCACTGTATTCCAATTCCTGATCGCGTGTCTCGAAACCTTCCGGGAATCGGACATAATCGAATTGAATTTCCTGGAAACCCATCTCGGCTGCCATTTTGGCGATTTCCACATTATAATCCCATACTTCCTTCTCAAATGGGTTTACAAAAGACTCTCCTTTTCCGTTGGACCATACTTCTCCATTTTTTTGGCGGAAAGATAGATCCGGACGCTTTTTGGCTAGCTCATTGTCCTTGAAGACAACTACCCTGGCAATCGGGTAGATCCCTTTTTCTTCCAGCACCTTCATCATTTCCTCCGGGTCACCAATATAATTCTTAGCAATATCTTCGTACCGAGAGCCTTCTTCCGGTTGGAAGGTCAAGTTTCCATTGTCTTCCTTTATATCAATGACCATCGAATTGAGTGCTGTCTCATCCAGCAGATTCACGAGGGACTCGAACCGGCTTCCGCCCGCAGAGTTTCCAGTTACATAAATTCCCCTCACTGCGTCAGGATATTCGAAGTCATACCCCGAATCATAGGTGAAACGCTGCATCTGCTGCTCTGGATCCAACAGTTCAATGCTTATCTGCCGTTCCGCATGCGGGGTCGCTTTCACTTCCTCTTCTTCTGCATCAGCTGTCAGAGGAAGCAAGGTGGCAGATAGGAGGGTACTTGCCATTATTACAAGCGTTTGATGAATTTTCCCCATTTCTCTCAGTCTCCAATTCTCACTTTTTAAGACTAGTATATCGAAACATGTCGTATAATTGAACCAAAAACCGGCTGAAATAGAATAATAGTGATTTTTTCCCATAAGTTGGAATAGCAGACCGGGACGGGGACTTTCATTCAAAGGAAAGAGAATGGATGCCGTTTAAGCGGAATTATGGGGCACGCTTTAGTTGGAGAAAGGTGAGGAAATGTGGTGGGTTATATGGTAAGGGCTGTTCTATAAGCAAAGCCAGTTAATAGGCTAGTTGGACAAAGAGAAACGGGATTGATGCGGGGTATAATGACGGCAAAATCGAACGACATCATCTATCTTATTCGGCCTGCTCCCAAATAGCCGAACAGCAGGAAAAACAAGCGACCCCCCCAACCTATACTCGCCTATTCAGGTCGGCAAGAAAGGGGGAATCGTTTCACAAATCAACTCGAGAAACGGTATCCGTCCAATTTAGCTAGCTCGTCCATTTTAACTAATTCCTCGTGCTTATTTGGCATCAATTGTTTTTATGCACATATTTCCCGTAATCCGGGATGGCAAGATCATCAAAGTCCATAGCTAATTTTTTCAAGTTCTTTGACAATTCTTCACCGGTCATCGGCAACCCATGCCCTGTGACCGCCACTTTCGGCTCCAAGGCCTCCAGCTTAACAACAGACTCCTTTGCAGCTTTCCAATCGGTTGTAAGATATCTTGGTGGGCCATTTATTTCTTGATCCTGCGTAAAAACTTTATAAAGGGAATCCTGTTTAACGGTGATAAATGCATCTCCTGCTATTAATGTTTTGTCGTTCTCCCTGAACAACGAAACATGCCCTGTTGTATGTCCGGGTGTATGAACCCACCGGAAATCAGGCATATGAGGAATCGATCCATCAGAAGGGAGCATTTCCACATGATTCCCTAAGTCGATGGATTCATTGGGGAACATTGGTGACATCTTTGCTACCATACCGCCTTCAACGGTAGGATCTGGTTCTGGATAGTTCATTTTACCCGTTAAAAAAGGCAATTCCAGTTCGTGTGCATAAACAGGTATCTCCCAATGTTCGACGAGCTCAATAACCGCGCCTACATGATCAAAATGGCCATGCGTTAAAATGATTGCTTTCGGGCGGGCATTCTCACCAAATCGTTCTTCAGTTACGGAAATAATTTCTTCGGCAGAATCAGGCATTCCTGCATCCACTAATACAAATTCCTTTGTTTCCGGATCTCCTACCAAACAAATATTGACTATCTGAAGGGTATGGGAAAATAAATCCGGCAACACCTGAAGTCCCATTCCACTACCTACAGAAGTGGTAGGAATATATTTATAATCACTTCCGTAATCCATATCCTTTTCCATTGCTGCTCCTCCTCATTTACTGTATCTCATGAGTATTGTTTCTTAGCCCAAATAAAATATTCGCTTATAGCAAGCGCCATTTACTGAGGAACTTAAAACGAGAGGAGATAGGAGCATACACCGCCCACGAGGTGGAGGAAATCCAGCTATTCAGTAAGCGGCAACTCCTGCATGGACACGGAATAACATTTTGAATTGAGTACGTACCTCTCCCGATAAACCAGTTATTTCCTATCCAAATAGCCACAAACAATATGACCCACTGATTTGGCTGCAACAAGAATCGCATCTTCGTCAATATCAAATTTCGGGTGGTGATTAAAGTAAGGCTTTTCTACCCCCTTCGGAGTGCAGCCGACATAGAAATAGGATCCCGGGATTTTTTCCAAATAATACGCAAAGTCATCTGATGGTGACATTTTAGGGAATTCTTTTACTTCTTTAAGGTCTTTATCCTGAACCCCATTTAAGGTGTCTGCAACAAACTCTGTCAACTCAGGATCATTGTATAATGGCGGATAGTCAGGGGTATAAGTAAGTTCGCATGTTACATCGAACATTTCTTCCAACCCATTTACAATCCGATGGAACTCTTTGTCAATTACTTCCTGGGATTCATCATTGGAATACCGGATATCCCCTTCAATCTCGATGCTGTCTCTAATGACGTTAAAGCTGCCTTTTCCATCAAATGAACCAATGGTTATGACTCCTGCCTCCATTGGATCTACACGACGGCTGGCAATCGTCTGTATTGCTGTCACAAAATAGGAGCCCGCAACAATAGCATCATTGGCTTTATGCGGCGAGGATCCATGTCCGCCAACCCCCTGTATCTTCAATTTAAAATAAGTCCGGCCATTGAATGAGTAACCACTATGATAGCCGACTGTACCTGCAGGGGCCAATGGTAGAACATGAATGCCGAAAACCGCATCTAAATCATCGAGTTTTCCTGAGTCCATGATGCTTTTAGCACCACCAGGCGGCTGTTCCTCTGCATGTTGGTGAATAATTTTAATGGTACCCTTGAATTGATCCTTTAGTTGAATAAGGCAATCGGCCAATATTAACAGATAAGCAGTATGAGCATCATGTCCGCATGCGTGCATGACACCTTCATTTTTCGACTTGAATGGAACATCCGCTTCCTCGTTGATAGGGAGAGCATCAAAATCAGCGCGCAGTCCGATTTTTTTGCCTTCCGAAGCTCCTTTTATTGTCACAATAACTCCATATCCGTTTCCTACGTTCGTTTCAATTTCGACATCTTTTCCTTGGTAAAATTCAGTAATGTATGCCGCTGTTTTTTCTTCTTCAAAAGAAAGCTCGGGATGTTCATGTAGGTAACGACGGATCTCAATCATCTCATTTTCCCGCTCTTCCAACATTTTCATTAATTTGTCCTTCATTATTAAGCCTCCTTTATACTATCAATCTTATCTCATACTTGCTGTGAACGCATGACTAAAGCATTTGCTTCAGATGGAATCACTCTACTTACCAGAATCCTGAACATTCTTGATAATAAGGAGGGGATGGCTGTTGGGGACAAGCAAAAGTATGTGAACTAAGCCTTTCATAAGCCGACTCTAATTTTTTTGGACTTATCCCTTGTGTTTCCCTGCGAGACTATATATAATGACATTAAAAAGTCAATATCATTAGCAATGAAAAAGGCGCAGTACAATTGCCCCCTGGATTTTAGAGAGCTTGTGGCCGGTGAAAACAAGCACCAAGGTGAATTGGAATTGGACTTTCGAGCTTATTAAAACTTAAAGTGATCATATTGTTCTGCAGTATGATAACAAGGGTGGCACCGCGGTTCATTCGTCCCTGTTTTAGGGATTAATGGGCTTTTTTTAATGCGAATAGGAAACCCACTAAAAATATAATGTAGAAGACGGAGGAAGAATTATGAAGACAATATTTTCCGGTATCCAGCCAAGCGGTACACTGACCCTTGGAAATTACTTGGGGGCGTTGAAGCAGTTCGTGGAATTACAAGAGGATCATGACTGTTATTTCTGTATCGTGGATGAGCACGCCATTACTGTGCCACAGGACCGTCTGGAATTAAGGAATAACATCAAATCCTTGGCAGCACTTTATTTGGCCTCGGGAATCGACCCTGAGAAATCTACCTTATTCATTCAATCTGAAGTACCTGCACATACCCAGCTTGGATGGATGCTGCAGTCCATCAGCTATATTGGCGAACTGGAGCGGATGACCCAGTTCAAGGACAAGTCATCCAAATCGTCCGGCAAGGAAGCAGTATCGGCCGGTCTATTAACCTATCCGCCATTGATGGCATCCGATATTCTCCTGTATAACACGGATATCGTGCCGGTCGGCGAGGACCAGAAACAGCATCTTGAACTGACAAGGAATCTGGCACAACGCTTCAATAATAAATTCAATGACATCTTCACTATTCCAGAAGTACGGATTCCAAAAGTCGGAGCAAGGATCATGTCATTGCAGGAACCAACCAAAAAAATGAGCAAATCGGATGAAAACCAGAAGGGCTTCATATCCATGCTGGATGAGCCGAAGAAAATCGAAAAGAAAATCAAGAGTGCTGTAACAGATTCAGAAGGCATCGTGAAATATGACAAAGAGAATAAACCGGGCATTTCGAATCTGTTGACCATTTATTCGAGTTGTACAGGGGAAAGCGTGCAGGAACTAGAGGCAAAATATGAAGGCAAAGGCTACGGGGACTTCAAACAGGATACAGCCAATGCAGTAATTCAGCTGTTAGAGCCTATTCAGCAGAAATATCATGACCTCATCAACTCCGCTGAGTTGGATGACATTTTAGATGAGGGCGCCGACAAAGCTGCCTACACTGCAAATAAGACGCTGCGCAAAGCCAAAAAGGCAATGGGGCTGGGCAGAGTGAAGAAGAAAAAATAAAATACAAACAACTGTTTTCTATATGAAAGGCAAATAAAACAGGCTGGGACATAATTAACTATCTAACCCAAAAGACGCCGATCAACTATATCAGCGGTGGAAATATGCGCAGACTCCTGCGGGAGGACAGACCTAGGTAAGACAACGCAGTGCGATAGCACAAGATGGCTTACCAGCCGCCCGCGGAAAGCAAAGCATATTTCCGCAGCGGCTATGCCCACTCCACTATATCTTTTGGTTAAACACTTTTGTCCCAGCCCTTTTCTTTTATTCTTTTTCCGCCAATTCACCGAGATATTCTGCCACTGCTTCCATCTCTTCTTCGCTCAAAACCCCTTCAAATGCCGGCATACTTTCTCCGCCATTTTTCACCCTGTCAATGACCGCTTCTTTATCCGCCGATACGTTACTCGTTTGAAGGTTCGGCCCATTATGGCCATTTACTCCCTCCGTACCATGGCAGGCCAAGCAATTATTTTCATATACTTCCAATCCCTCTCCCACACTGACTGCCCCGCCTTCCGATGAGGCAAGTTCTGCACCTTCCTCATCTGCATTCAGCTGGGCGGCATTTGCAGGTTCAAAATCATCTCCACTTTCAATTTCCCCGTCCAAGGAGAAAGTCCATACAGAGTCACCATGCTTACTGCCGGCAAGTGAATTACCGGCTGCATAGACGGTAATATACTGCTTTCCGTCAATCTCATAAGTGATCGATGGTGCGTTGACCCCTGCATCTGTCATGAATTCCCAGACTTGTTCGCCTGTCTCTGCATTATAGGCAATGAACCGTCCGTCATTGTGGCCGACAAACAAAAGGTTGCCATTGGTGGTCATTGCGCCACTATAGGCCATAGCATCCCATTCCTGCTGCCAGGCAATCGTATTGGTCTTCACATCCATAGCTGTGACAGTACCGCGGACCGGTGCATCCATCACTGGTGCAATAATGCTTCCAATCCAGGTATGTCCCTCTTCGATTTTATCCGGGTCAAAATCTTCGTCACTTCTTGTGTATGTCTGATACTGATCCGTTCCTAATACATAGAAATATTCGGTATTAGGATTGTAGGCGGAAGGCGGCCAGTTGGCACCACCAAATGCTGCCGGCTTCAAGGTAAGCGGCTCTTCCCAGAATGGATCAAAAATCTTTCCGTATTCTCCTTCAAATTCCTCCGGCAAGTCATTTTCCACATCTTCCGCCGTAATTTCCTGTGGTACAAACGAATCCCCTTTTGGAATCGGCTGGGTTGGTGAAGTCTTCTGCCGTTCATCCTGAGGAACCGGTGTCTCTTCAATCCCGATGAGCGGCTCCCCGGTGACACGGTCAAGGAAGTAGATCCATCCGGTTTTTCCCGCCTGACCTAGCCCCTTACGCATCTCGCCGTCCATTTCTACATCAAATAGAATAATAGGGTTTGGCGAATCCAGATCCCAAATATCATGGTGGACCTGCTGGAAATGCCATTGATATTCCCCTGTTTCCACATCCAGAGCCACTACCGAGTCGGCAAACAAGTTATCCCCTTCCCGATTGCTTCCGTCTAAATCCGGTGCTGTATTGCCAGTGGAAAAATACATCATTCCCAATTCGGGATCAACCGCTGGAGTCTGCCAGACCGGTGCCCCGCCCTTCAGCCAAGCTTTGTTATCGTCCGGCCATGAATCATGCCCCTCTTCGCCCGGTCCTGGGATCGTATAGAATCTCCAAATTTCCCGTCCCATTTCCGCATCGAAGGCAGTAATGCGGCCGCGGATCCCATACTCGCCCCCGGATAACCCGGTAAACACCTTCCCATCATAGTATAAGGGCGCATTGGTAATAGTATAGCCTTTTTCCCATTCATCCACCACGGTTTCCCATACTACTTCTCCCGTTTCCTGGTCTAATGCCACAAGCCGCGCATCCAACAGACCGACAAATACCAAGCCTTCTCCTACTGCCACGCCTCTGCTAGTCCAGCCGCAACAAACGGTTGATAATTTTTCAGCGATATGCGGCCGATATTCCCAGATAGTCTCCCCTGTCACCGCATTTAGAGCCAGAACATCATTGGCCCCCGTAATCACATACATTACGCCATCATGCACGACAGGAGATGCTTCCCCTGAATATTTCTGGTCAAAGCCCGACCCTAGGCTTGCGACCCACTCAGCTTTTAAATCGCCGACATTTGATACATTAATCTGATCCAGTGGCGAATAACGCTGATTAGCAAGGTTACCTCCATTGGTCAGCCAATTATCAGTCGGCAGTTCCTGCAGCTCTTCTGGTGAAAAGGCAGGTGCCATTGTCCCTGGATAATCCTGGTGCTGCTTCACAAAAGCATCAGAGACCACCGGTGCAGCCCCAACATCTTCCGGCTCCTCCCCTTCCGCTGCCCCCTCTTCATCCTTTTTCTGATCGTCTTTTTCTTCCCCATTCTTTTGCACTTCCTTTGGAACGGAGGTTTCCTCGGCTGAACCTGCTTGGAACATCTCCCACCCCACTACAATAGTTGCGAATAATAGAAATGAACCAATTAGAACCCATGCTATCTTCCTGTTTTCCAAAAGCATTTCCCTCCCTTTTTTACCTGTTCATGCAGATAGAAGTACCACATTAGTCTTTATAAATCTATGCTTGGTAATTCTTTTTTACTACTGAAATCGCTTACAAACCCATCCGTATAGTGCCAGTAGGACTAACCTCCCGCTTATCAAAGCTAGTAGGATGTACTAAGCGATATGGAATATACAAATTAAAATTCCCCTACGTTGGCCCTTCCAGCAGCTCTGCATGAAAAAGAGTCGGATACATGTGTATCCGACTCTTTCTTAGGCCATCTTCATGCCTGATATACTAATTTTGTTTCGACTTGCTTTCTTCTGTTCCTTGTTCGATGTCATACATTTTCTCCAAAAAAGGCTGCCCTTTTACGATTTTTGCACATAATTCCTCATGGGAAGGGCTCCACCCATCTTTCACTCCATGATATAATGCTTTCCAGACCTTGTCCTCATCCATAAAACGGATGTAGGGGTAGTTCTTTGGATCCCATTCTGTCAGCCAATAACGAAGCTCTTCTAAATTATTCGCTGTACGCAGCTGATCGAGTCCCATCATCAATAGATGCTTCAGCTGCCTCTCCCTCCTTGTCAGGCCGAATACCAGATCAGGCGACAGGGAAAGGATGTGGTATTCTTTTTCATAATCCCCGGCTTCAAATTGAAACGACTGCGGTTTTGCCTTCTTTATCATATCATATACCATTTGCTCCTGCCTTGGGATCAAACGGCTCTTGCGGACAGGGATCTGATAACCGATGGTGTCGATTGCAAGTATATCATTCCCATCCGTAAGTATTGCACCATATTCCAGCACGGAACGCTCCTGGCCTTTACGGGTGTATGCACGTCGGTAAATCGAATCAAGCATTGGCTTCGGAAGGTCCTGCATGTCATTTTCTATGTAGTGGAATAAATCTTCTGTTATATACAAAAGCGGAACCTGATCCAATAATTCGATTTTGTCCTCTTTTCGCCATTCATGAAAATAGCAGACACTGTAGCCATTCTCTTCTCCTTCAAACCAATTGACCCAAACATCATGCATGTACATCATATACAACCCTCGCTTTGTAAACTGAACTTACGATACATTATGGCCAGCATATGGAAATTTATTCAGTTACAGCCGTTTAAAATCTGTTCGGAAAGCGGTAAATGATCAGTGACATAATCAGTAGGCCGATCGGCAGCAGATATGTTTCCATCCTGTCTTTAACAAACATGAAATAGTCCATCCATGTCAATCCTGCAGGGAGGAAATTCATATAGGCAATCAATGTCACCCCGCCGGAGACAGCAAGTCCAAAACCAATCAGAAATAGGAATATATATCCCATTGCCACCCTCCCCACATTCTCTCTTCGACCTGCAGTTATTAGTCTATCCTATGCCGGCTGGACAAGGTTCATGACAATGGGTCAGCTGATAGGCAGATGCAGTCCTACCTGTTTTCCAAGTATCCTTTAACTGGAATTTTACAAAACACACGCAATAAAAAATCCCGGCCTGCATGTAACAGGCCGGGATACTCCGTCAACTACTTATATTTTTTAAAGACAAGGGATACGTTATGTCCGCCAAAACCAAGAGAGTTGCTTACAACAACATTGACTTCCTGCTCTCTTGCCTCGTTTGGCACATAATCGAGATCACAATCTGGATCAGGTGTTTCATAATTGATGGTAGCCGGGATGATCCTTTCCTGGATCGCTTTCACAGAAATAACAGATTCAATCCCGCCGGCGGCTCCCAGCAGATGGCCTGTCATCGATTTAGTTGAGGAGACAGCCAGTTTCTGGGCATGTTCCTCGAAGACCGTTTTAATTGCCTCTGTTTCAAATTTATCATTGAGCGCTGTGCTCGTACCATGTGCGTTGATATAATCTACATCTTCCGGTTTCATCCCAGCATCGGCAAGTGCCTGCTGCATTGCACGGGCCGCTCCTTCCCCATGCTCTGCCGGGGCAGTAATATGGTAGGCATCACCCGTCGCTCCGTAGCCGGCAATCTCTCCATAAATATGGGCACCGCGCTCCAGGGCGGAATCCAACGTTTCCAGGATCAATATTCCGGCACCCTCGCCCATTACGAATCCGTCCCTGTTTTTATCAAATGGGCGGCTCGCTTTCTGCGGATCCTCATTAAGCGAAAGGGCTTTAGCAGAGGAGAATCCGGCGAAGGCCATGTTGGAGATAGGTGCCTCGGTTCCTCCAGCGATAATATAATCGGCATCCCCTCGTTGGACAGCTTTAAATGCATCTCCAATCGAATTCGCACCGGAAGCACAGGCTGTCACCGTACAGGAGTTGATTCCTTTGGCTCCAGTCTGAATGGATACCTGCCCTGCAGCCATATCGGGTATCATCATTGGTACGAAGAAAGGGCTGACCCGCTTCGGTCCTTTTTCCAACAGCTTCGTATGCTGGTCTTCCCATGTCTTCATTCCGCCGATGCCCGAACCGATCCATACACCCACACGATGGGCATTGCTTTCATCGATCATCAGGCTGGCATCTTCCAAGGCCATTTTCGAAGCCGCTACAGCATACTGGGTGAAAGGATCCATTTTCCGTGCATCCTTTTTGTCAATGAACTGTGCAGGGTCAAAGTCTTTCACTTCCCCCGCTACTTTAGCTGGATAATCATCTTTATTCACTTTTGTTACAAAATCAATCCCGGATGTGCCGGAAATGATATTCTGCCACATGGTTGTTACGTCATTTCCGATTGGAGATATTGAACCAAGCCCGGTAATGACCACTCTTCTCTCTTCCATATCGTTTGCCTCCTATAATGGTTGATCGTGTAGGTTGACCGCTTATCTTCCCCATTTAAGTGCTAGCGCGCCCCAAGTCAGGCCGCCGCCGAACCCAACAAGTACTACCAGGTCGTTATCTTTAATTTTACCATCTTGGATTGCTTCTGATAAGGCAATAGGTATCGAAGCCGAGGAATTATTGCCGTACCTTTTTACAGAGGTGGCCATTTTTTCTTCTGAAATTCCCAATCGTTCCCTAGCAGCTTCCATAATCCGCATATTTGCCTGATGGGGCACAAGATAGTCGACATCCTCTTTCGAGAGTCCTGCCTTTTCAATGACATTTACAGAAGACTCAGGCATCTGTCTGACCGCAAACTTGAATACTTCCCTTCCATTCATTTGCAGATGGTCATTTTGATCCTGATAGAGCTGCTTGCCCCCAGAACCGTCTGCACCAAGTTCAAAGGAAAGGATTCCTTTTCCTTCCGATACTTCTCCAAGCACAGCAGCGCCTGCACCGTCTCCAAACAGAACACATGTCGAACGGTCGGACCAGTCCGTAATCTTGGACAGCTTCTCCGCACCCACAACCAATACATGCTTGTATACTCCTGATTGGATGAACTGCTGTGCAGTCACCATCCCGTACATGAAGCCGGAACATGCTGCACTGACATCCATAGCAGCAGCCTTTTTGGCCCCGAGTCGGTCCTGCAGCATACAGGAAACCGATGGGAATGGTGTATCCGGTGTTACAGTGGCAACCAGAATCAGATCAATATCATCCGCTTTTACATTCGCCTGTTCAAGGGCATGGACAGCAGCAAAGTAGGACATGTCAGAAGTGTCCACATTGTCCTCTGCGATCCTTCTCTCTTCAATCCCTGTACGTGTGCGAATCCACTCATCACTAGTGTCGACAATTTGTTCCATATCCTTATTGGTGAGAATCTTCTCTGGAACATAATGACCAGCACCCAAAATTCCTACGCTCATGCTTCCATCCCCTTATATAGTAATATATTGATATCAATTATTATGACTTGGTGCTAATTTTAATCCATAATTCTTTTTTTGGCAAGTAGCCTCACCCGGAGTGGTTTCCGTGATATGGCATTTCCGTTTCACTGAACTGGCCAAGGTGCAATCGATTGTTTAGCACCATACGGACTGTGCTTTTACATACAGCGGCGACTCCTTGCAACGAAGGAATAAATCCAAAATCAGCTATTAAAAACCCGGACACCCCTAAAGCGATGTCCGGTCTTTTTAGCGTTCGTTCGGCAGCAGGCCCGTACGTTTATATTCTTCCATTTCTTGACGAAGTTCCTCCTGGAAACTGCTTGGAACATCGGGACTGAAGTCTCCTAAGGATATAACTTCATCCTCCAAATCATAAGTGATTACACTGCCGTTCAACTTTCCTTCATTGAATTCTTCGGCAATCTGTTCATAGATGGCATCCACATGCTGCCGGGTGCTGGTCAGGACTGTCCGCTCGTCAATATCTGACTGGTCAACGGTATAGCCTATTGCGTACAGACCATCTTCTTTCGCCTGTTCTATAATGGTGCGGGAGAAAAGGTCCCCAGTCGGATAGAAAACATCCGTGCCGTCTTCCTTCATTTGAGCATAGATTTCTTCTGCCCGGCCGTCATCCTGCCAGTCATTCAAAAAATCAATCTCCATCTCTGCTTGGGGATTTTCATAATGAACTCCCTCAAAAAACCCTTCAATCTCCGGCTGCCACTCATAGGCGGCAATAATTCCCACCTGATCGTTCTCTGTCATTTCCCCTGCCACCATTCCAGCAAAGAATCCTACTGCATGCGAATTGAAATTGAGGGTGGTCACATTATCAGCCACATAGCCTCCATTGAAATAGACAAAGTGGACATCCGGATAGTCAGAAGCAAGTTCGGCAAAGTACTGGCCGTATATGCTGCTGTGACCGAAGACAAGGTTCACCCCATCCATAACGAATTCATCTACTGCGTCCCTGATCTGCTGTTCTGTCTGGACGTGCTCTTTATAGAAAACATCCACCTCATATGTAGTACCTATATTTTTTAACCCTTTATATCCTTTTTCCGTCCATCCCTCATCATCAATGGCCCCATCTGTCAGCATGCCGACATTCTGGATGTTACCGGCGGAAAAATAATCACAGCCGGACAAGAGGACAGCTAAAAGGATCATCCAGGAGAAAATCTGGAATCTTTTCACCAAACGGCCTCCATTTCTCTTTCTTGTCCCTATTTTATCGAAATGAACTCTATCCAGCAATACCAGCCTTGCCAAATAATGACATTATCCATACAAATCTCGGTATTTTCGATAATGTTCCAGCAATTCTCCCACCTTATTCTGGCATGGTTCACCCTCCCGCACGCAAAACGAGCCGTTCCTTCTGTTCCTGCCCGCTGTCTTACCGAAAGCTGCCGTTAGATTGGCCGGAAGTTCTTCAGCCTGGATCCATTGCATGACAGCTCTTGCAAAATCCTTGATATATACTGCCTCCTGTTTAAACTTCTCTGAATCGAATCTAATGAATTTTTCACCTACTAAAATTCCATATTCGTTCATCGGCATCCATTCCCCAAACAAGAGTGGAGGATGAATCGTTATTATCTTTGCTGACTGTCCCGGCCTCTCCTCCCCAATAGAAAAGCAGCGATTTGACTTGGTTTCCAAGGAACCAACCACTTTTCCAATAGTAATTACAGTGGTATAGGACGGGGAAACTTCTGCTTCATTCTCAAGCATGGTAAAATTGCTGTTCCGTCCGAAAAACAATAGCAGATCCCCGCCCTTTTCCTGGTCGGGAAGACCATCCACGCTGTAATCCTGGTCGAGCAATTCCTCAACGATATGGTAACCGATCCAATGATTGCAATTAACGACAAGTATTTTCATATTCCTCCTCCTTCATAAAAAGAGCCTTTTCCGCTATATAATTCACTATGCTGAAGAACAAAAATACTTTCCTTTACCGTAAAGGTTTGATAAACTATATGTGAATAATGGAAAGCATACGCATGCAGACAACTAGAAACTGAAAATCCAGTGGTACAAAGTTGAGGTGTTAAGTATGAAATACATAATGACAATTGTTTGGGCGCTGCTGATCAGTTTCGCCATATCCTATGTCTTGACGAGCATGGGCGAAGAGCCGTTCGTTCTTATGGACTCCGTTATCCTTGCAGGTGTCCTTTCCGTAGCTGTTTTTATATTGGGCGGCGGAGCACTCGGCGGCAAAAGTGAACAGAATTAGTAGGGAAACCCTTGCCTGCAAGGATTGTGGGCAAGGGTTTCTTTTTGCAATTTATCTGAATTTCAGGTGACCGGATTCCTTGCTCCCTTTAATACCAAGGAAGCACACTCAGGGCAGCCAGTGCGGCCAACGGCAAAATCAGTCGCTGGAACCTTCTTGGCGGCCGATAATACCCATACCCCGGGAATCCATATCCATAGCCAGGGTATCCATAGCCGAAAACTCGCTCATCAGGATATCCGTCACGATAATCATGCTCTGCATATGGCTGATTCGCACCGCCGATCGGCACTGCGAAATACACATTTTCATTATCCAATCCGGTGATGATGCCGTCTACCTTGGTGCCGTCTACCATTTCAGCAAGCACATAGGAATGCATATGCTTCTTACATTGTTCATACATATGTTGATAATTTGTGTTCATTTTATATCAACCTCCTCACCAATTAGGCTATTCAAACGAATTGTTTATGGTGACTTGTCTTGGAGGAAGAAATGAAGAATTGAGGAGGACTATATATGGAAGTTATGACAGAACTTTGGACATTGATCAAATACCTGGTATTGGGGCTTTTTCAGGGCTTTACGGAGCCGATCCCCATTTCATCCAGCGGGCACTTGGTGATACTCCGGGAATTATTCGGGGTGGAAATCAAAGGGCTTTCCTTTGAAATATTGGTGAATTTCGGTTCTCTAATAGCTGTATTGATCGTCTTCAGGGAGGATATCCTGCGGCTCATTAAAAATGGCTGGCTCTATTTAACTAAAAGAGAAGAAGATGCAAAAGGCGATTTTCAGTTTGTTATCTTCCTTATTGTTGCTACGATTCCAACCGGCATACTTGGCCTCTTATTTGAAGATATGATTGCCGATGCAGGCGTATGGATTGTCGGGTATACACTGCTTATCACAGGTGTAGCTCTGTGGGTCATCCGTAATTTGCGCGGGCGGAAAAATGACGGAGATATTAGCATGAAGGATGCACTGATTGTCGGCTTTGCCCAGGCAGCAGCCCTTGTTCCTGGCATCAGCCGCTCCGGGGCAACTATTGTTGCAGCTATGTTAGTCGGGATGAAGCAAGAGACAGCACTACGTTTCTCATTTCTTCTCTATATCCCTGTGAGCCTTGGTATCACTGTACTTTCCTTTACCGACATCGTCACCGATCCCAACTTTGATACATTGATGATTCCTTATATTATTGCCTTTATGGCCTCGATCATCGCCTCTTACTTTGCCTTAAAATGGTTTATCAATATCATGGCAAGAGGCAACCTGAAATATTTTGCTTTCTATTGCTTCATTGTCGGTTTTCTTGTCATCGTGTTTCTATAAAACTAGTACAAACCATAAAAAAGCAACAGCTTCTAATAAAGCTGTTGCTTTTATTATATAAATACATTAACTATTGGCAGTTTTGCTTTGCTTTCTCTCCTTTTCATCTGTTCTCTCATCGCTTTTGGGATATAGACGCAATATGGCTATTCGTCCGGCGCCACTACTGCCAGCCGGTTCTGCAAAAGAGCAGTCCCTTCGCCTATCATGCCGGACTCCTCCAGCCGGGTATATTCCTTTTTAGAGGCGGACACGAATACATCTATCAAAGCTCCCTGCTCAATCTGTCTTCGTAATGTACCGGACCCACCAAAGTTATAGATAATATCAACCTGCGGATTCTCTTGTTCATATGCGCCCTTGACCTCCATCATGCTGTCCATCATGCTGAAATAGTAAGGCTGATCTGCCCGTCGGCTCCATCTTTTGGGTAAAGGCCCACACCCAGCCATAAGCAATGACATGATGAGCCCAACCATCCAGAGTTTGCCCCCAGCTGTTCCCATCTTCTTACCTTTCCGAGTCTTTGGCCAATTCCATGACCGTATGGCCGAGTTCTGGCAGGATCAATTTCTCCATAGCTAATTTGACCGCTCCAGAGGAACCTGGTGTCGCAAATATGACCCGCCCCCCGGAAATGCCTGCCACTGCACGGGAGAGCATACTCGCAGAGCCGATATCATACTGATAGCTCAGCATACGGAACAGTTCGCCGAATCCTGGGATCGCTTTATCAAACAGGAGGTCCAGTGATTCAATGGTTACGTCCCTTTTTGCTATTCCGGTCCCTCCATTGATAAGCACCGCTTCCACACTGCTATCATCCAGGACACTCGTCACGATAGACTGTATATCTTCCACCTGATCCGGGACGATTCTGTATTCAACAATCCGATGCCCCTCGTCCTGAAGCATTTTTTTCATTAGCTTTCCGCTTTCATCTGTATGTTCATCCCCTGTATCACTGACTGTTATGACGGCACATGCTACCTTCTTCGGTGAAGCTTCACGATGTTTTTCCAGCATCTTAACTCTCCCCTTCCCATTGGTTGAAATTGTCGCCATCGATGTATTGCTGATAATCTGTCTGTTGATATTGATAAACTGCTTGTCCTCTTCCACTATGACTCTCTTTGTCTCTAATTTTCCGAGCAGCCTATGGACAGACCGTTCCTGCCGGTTAAACTGATCCGCAATGATATCTTTCACGGAATAATGCCATATTGCAAGAAGAGGTTGTTCTTTTCCCCTTGAAACTGGGATTAATGCCTCTATATCCGTATCAAGATGACCAATCAGCTGTTTAAAAAGGCCTTCTTCAATAAAAGGTACGTCCACCGGCAATGTCAGGTACCATTCCGCAGCAACATACTCCATAGCCGTATAAATACCTGCAAGCGGCCCTTCTCCCTGATATCTTTCCACATTTGCCAGGATTCGCAGTTCCGAATGTTCCCGCTCAAACCGCGCAGCCAAGCTCGGATGGGCAATGATAAGAAGCGTGTCTGTAAGCGCGGAAAGGGCATTCACTGAATATTGATAAAAAGGAAGGCCGGCCCGCTCGCGAAAGCTTTCGGTTTTCCGAACCTGCTAGACTGCCCGCCCGCCAGTATTACACCCGCCATATTCCGTGTCATTTGATCGCTCCTTATAAAGTTCATGATATCGTAAATTTCCCACTATCCGCAACTAGAATGGAAATCTTCCCCTTTGGACCCTGTCAACAGCCGATTGACTGTCTCTCTGATACACCGATCAATTTGGCCAATTCGATATTGGTGAATCTTCTGCTGATAGCAATTTCATCCCCATTGTCATGTCCGTATGTACAGCCGATTATAAGGGGTTATCTGTCATTGCATCCAACAAAAACCAATGAATGGTGACAAAGTTTTTTTAAAAAAGCCTTTCTCCAGTGATGCAAATCACTGACCTATCCCCCTTCATCCCTTATGCTTGAACCAAGACATTAATTCGAGGTAGAGTTGATGAATACATTTACTGTTGAACATAGACCGGTTAACATCGTTAAGGTTTTTCCAAAGGCAAGCGACCTGTTCAAAGTGCATCAAATTGATTTTTGCTGCGGTGGCCACCGTCAGCTGAAAGAAATTTTTGAAGAGAATTACCTCGACGAACAGAGGATTCTTCAGAACTGAATCAGGCGTACAGCCGCTGGCAGGAAGAAGGCAATCAATCAGCCGAGTGGGATGCTGTTTCATTGTCCGAATTGATTGACCACATTGTCCAATACGTTCCAGCATATCCATTTGGAAAACAATATTCTCTTCCCGCGTGTATAATCAAAGTAAGGATGACGGTAGCCTTTAGTAAAAGGGGGTTTGATAGATAAAACAACAACTGAATGATAACCGGAACGGCATACCAAATCGGATATGACAGGTATGCTGTTTTCGTTTGTACAGATCCTACTGTAGAAATTCTAATTTGCTTTCCAAGCACACGCAGGATATCAGCCGGAGCTAGAATTAGATAAACACCTGTTTTCAAGAAAACGACATATCCGTCCACTTCCTCAGTACTTTATAATCATAATATATGAGTGATACCATACGAACTACCTATTAGAGAGGAAGGACCTTTATGAAACTTTATTTAGATCCCGGACACGGAGGAACAGATCCAGGTGGTCAAGGAAATGGACTGATAGAAAAAGATATTGTCTTGGACATCGCCCAGCGTGTCCTCTCCATTCTTACGGTAGATTATGAAGAGGTGGAAGTCCGGATGAGTCGTACATCCGACATCAGCAAGAGCCTGAACCAGCGGACAAACGAGGCAAATTCCTGGGGGGCT
Source organism: Virgibacillus sediminis (assembly GCF_042643265.1). Classification (NCBI taxonomy): domain Bacteria; kingdom Bacillati; phylum Bacillota; class Bacilli; order Caryophanales; family Bacillaceae; genus Virgibacillus; species Virgibacillus sediminis. The sequence continues at coordinate 156,259 of NZ_JBHRRZ010000039.1, forward strand.
GATTACTATTTGAGTATTCATTGCAACGCATTTAATGGCTCTGCCCGGGGTTATGAAGATTATATATACAGTGGCTTGTCAGACTCCTCTACTACTTCCCACTATCGAAATATCATGCATGAAGAGATAATGGACATGAATCAGCTGCCGGACCGCGACAGAAATAAAGCGAATTTCCATGTATTGCGTGAAACTGCCATGTCCGCTCTTCTCACTGAAAATGGATTTATCGACAATGACCAGGATGCTCGGCTGATCAGTGACCCTCCCTGGCGGCAGAGGGTTGCCAAAGCACATGTAAATGGACTGGAAAGGGCGTTCGGCCTGAAGAGAAAGCAAATAAGCGGCACCCTTTATAAAATAATTGCCGGGTCTTTCCAGTCGAGGGAAAATGCAGAAAAGCGGGTCGCGGAGCTTGAGTCACAGGGCATCGAGGCCTTCATTATTCCATTCTCCGCCCCTAATGCCCAATGGTTCCGTGTGCAGGCAGGCGCCTTTGCTTCCAGGGAAAATGCTGAAATGCACCTGGAACAAGTGAGAAATGCAGGTGTGGAGGATGCTTTCATCATTACTGAGGGCAGCGATACTGATAACGAAGAATCAGGAGGGTATTCGATTGCCGGGAAAACCTATCTTTCCCCTGAACTGATGGACCAATATGTAAAAGGAATAAACAGCGGCGCACCAGAGCTTGGACATTACTATCTTGAACTCGGCGAATATTATGGAATCAGAGGAGACATTGCTTTTGCACAGGCCATGCATGAAACAGATTTTTTCCAGTTTACCGCAACCGTACAGCCTGAACAGAATAACTTCGCTGGGATAGGTGCAACCGGCCCCGATAACCATGGTGCCAACTTTGACTCTCCATGGGAAGGTGTCCTTGCCCATATCCAGCATCTGTATGCCTATGCTGTTACTGCCCCCCTTCCCGAGGGATATCCACGTACAGATCCCCGGTTTGATTTAGTAGAAAGAGGCTCTGCCCCTGCATGGGTAGATTTGAACGGGAAATGGGCTGTTCCGGGTGACCAATATGGCCAGTCCATTCTAGACCTTTATGGAAGAATGATCGGCGAGTCCATCAGCACTCTTCAGCAAATAGAAGAAAATATTGGGGAATAGCCAATTTTTTCGAAGATATAGGACAATCTCCCAATGTTCAGGGACATGGCTATCTGAATGCTGCCGAACTGCTCGGATCGTGATGCATTAAAAAAGGCTGACCCGCTGTGCAAGCGGAGCAGCCTTTTCTCTTTTCATCAATCAGGAATGCCTAAAGCAATTTTCGCGTAACGGGACATCATATGTTTGTCCCATGGCGGATTCCAAACGATATTAACTTCTACTTCCTTGACTTCCGGAATATCATCCAGTGCCATCTTTACATCCCGTTCGATATGGGCAGAAAGCGGGCAGCCCATTGCTGTCAGGGTCATTGTTACCGTGCAAAGACCTTCATCATTCAGATCCACATCATATATTAAGCCAAGGTTGACAATATCAATTCCCAACTCAGGGTCAATTACATTCTCCAATGCACCCATCAGATTTTCCTTCAATGCCTCATCCATGGAATTTACCTCCTCGTATCTTCTGTAATTCTATTTAAACATATTTCGGACGTTTAATAAATGATTTAAATCACACTTATTAGGATTCTATAAATGCTTTTCAAACCACTTCACCGTTTCGAGAACAGCATGGCGGCTCACTTTATGCCCCCGGCCTTCCTCCTTGATGAAGCGGATTTTATCCTTATCTGTATATTCCTTCTCTGCTTGTTCATAAAATGTAAAGGAATGGTCGAAAGGAACGACAGGATCACTGTCACCATGCCAGAAGAGCAAGGGCCGTCCGTCCAATTTGCCGGGCTGTTCGGATAGGTCATAGTGGCCGAGCTGTTCATACAAGCTGCCGATCATCTCCTCGGTGATTGGAAGGTCTCCCGCCTTTTTAAAGCTCTCCACCAATGTTTTTGCATAGGTTGTTATCTTGGGGGAACCCATAAGGACTGCTGCTGTACTGATCCATGGATACTGGGTAAGTGCAGCCGACGTTGTAATCCCGCCCATGCTTGTCCCTGCGACGCCGATCCGGCTGTCCGCTATCAGATTCCTGCTCTCCATTTGGTCTTTGATATCCTTCAGTTCTTTTATATTCTGGATAACTATATCCCAAAAGGAAACCTGCTTTTTCATATCGGATTCTTCGCCCTCCCTTTCTCCATGATACTGGCTGTCAGGAAGCACTACACGGAACTCTTTGCCGGCCAGCAAATAGGCCAGGGGCAGATTATGCTCTTTAGCACTTGTGAAACCGTGGAAATAGGCTATCAAAGGGAGAGCATCGTCTTTACGGCCAGCCTCTACTACAACCAGGCTGGGAATTCCTTTTATCGTTTCTTCGTATATACCGATCATTCGTCCGTCCCCTTCTTCCTTTTTATTATCTCTTTATTCTAATAGTTGATGATAATTATTTGCAAACTTTGCAGCCGAGTATGACTTTACAACTGCCCCTGCCGCCTATACACTTAGTAAATATGAGGTGAAAATATGGAAAATAAAAAACACTTGATTGCACTGGATTTGGACGGCACGCTCTTAACCGACAAAAAAGAAATCAGTTGGCACACGAAGGAAATGGTCCTTCAAGCCATGGTGGAGGGGCATGTTGTTGTCATTGCCACTGGCAGGCCTCATCGTGCCAGCATCGATTATTACCATAACCTGGGGCTGAACACCCCCATGGTCAATTTTAATGGCGCTCTTATCCATCACCCCAAAGATAAAAAATGGGATGCCCTGCATAATCCGTTGCCGCTCCCAACAGCAAAAAAAATAATTGATGCATGCTATAGCCTTGATGTGAAAAATATTCTCGCTGAAGTGAGGGATGATGTCTATCTGGATGAATATGATGAAGAAATCATCGAAATTTTCCAGAACGGCGGCCAGGATACACCTTTCCATATCGGCAGGGTAAAAAATCAACTGGATACAGACCCTACTTCTGTACTGATCCATCCAAAGGAAGATCATATCCATACACTAAGAAACCATTTGGATGACTACCATGCCGAGTTCATCGAGCACCGTAAATGGGGTGCGCCTTGGAATATCATTGAAATTGTAAAAAAGGGCATCAACAAAGCAGTCGGACTGCAGAAAATCGCTCATTATTTCAATATCCCCAAGGAACGTATCATTGCATTCGGCGATGAGGATAATGATCTGGAAATGATTGATTATGCCGGAGTCGGCGTGGCAATGGGCAATGCCATACCCGAACTCAAAACCGTATCGAAGCATGTTACAAAAACTAATGAGGAAGATGGAATCGGCCTGTTTTTAGAAGATTATCTAAACCTGAATAAAAAATCGGTTTAATCCCGGTATTTACCAAGGCTAACATCATCCGGGACGATCCATACTACTAGTGAACGTGAAAAGCGTTCACTTTTTTCATACCCGTTCGCATCTGAAGCTGTATCTCCAAGGAGGAGTTTCCTGTGGGAAAGCGCAGCAAATCGAAGCGATTCAGCCATCAAGGTGCTGAATCCGTTAAAAAGCATGCGGAAAAGTTTCCATACCGTTCCCGTTTCTCCGATACCATGCGGGGACGTGAATAGCTGTAATCACTCGAGGAGGGGTTTTCGTTGCAACAAAACAATAATAACAACAATATGTTTCAGCAAGCACGAAATGCCGTCATGAATATGATGCAGGGAAATAACAACGGCAATAACCCAAGCCAGGCAGATAAACAAGCAGCACAAAATGCCATCCAGGCCGCATATAATGAAGCTACTCCACAGGAAAAACAGGAATTGCAGCAGCTGGAACAGCAGCTGAGACAGCATAACCAATTGCAGTAAATTTGCAGAACGGAGAAAAACGCAGGCGAATGCCACTTCATTCTGGTGATGAAACGGGTTTGCCATATGCGGACGTCGGCCTCCGCCTTCCATGACGGAGGCTGACTTATATTCTTTTTTCTTCCAGCGATTTCTGCTAATATAGAGGTAAGTATGATTGAGGAGGGATGAACATGGGAATCCGTGCAGAAGAAACACCAAACCCCAATGCCCTGAAATTCACGACGGACAAGCTGATATTCAAAGGTGACAGCAGTGTTTCCGTCATGCCAGGGGATACAAGCGAATATGAAATATTAAATGAACTTATGCAGCTCGATGGCGTGGACAACGTTTTCGGCTACCAGAATTTCATTACAGTAAATAAACAATTCGATGCAGAATGGGATCCGCTGTCGTCTAAAGTTATCGAAGTACTTGAGAAACACGGCTATTAAATACTATTACATAGCGAAAAAAATCCAGCCTTCTAGCAGGCTGGATTTTTCTATTCGTCCATATTCATATCGACGGGAATATAGTTAGGGTTTACCGGCTCTCCCTGCTCATCTTTTGCATAAATTGTAATAATCGGAGCCTTCCCAGAGGAATCGAGCTCGTCCGGCATCCCTATATTCAGCTGGAATTTTCTCCATTCACCCTCCCCTTCGCCGGGGGTGAAGCTGCTCTCCTCTATAAGGGTCTCCTCCCCCTGCTCCAGTTTGTAGAAGAGTTCTTCTTGTGCCGTACTTGCCTCTGCTGTCAGCTGAATCTCATTGCCGGTTGTAATTACATCAATATTCCTTAAGCTTACCGCGGTGTTTCCCTGTTCAGCTGTCTCATTTTCCTTATCATCTACTGTTCCGCTACAACCCGCCAGGACAGCCGCTGCCGCAAGGATTATCAGGATATACCTCATTTATTCGTTCTCCTTTTCATAACAATAAACCCTAGCACCTTTGCAGGTTAATCACTAAACCATCCGCTTTTTCTTTAATCTTTGCGGAAGACACCGAATACTTGGGTCGTCTGCACGATATTGGTAAAGGCCTTCGGGTCCACTTCATTGATGATACGTTCGAGATCATACAGTTCATAGCGCGTGATTACCAGATAAAGCATATTCTGGTCGGCATTGGTATAAGCGCCTCTAGCCGGCAGGATGGTTATCCCCCGTACCATGGCCTTATGGATCTCATGCTGCATCTCGACCGCCTTATGGGTAATGATCATCGCAGTCAGCTTTTCATGACGAGTATGGAATGCATCAATTACCCTTGTGGTTACATATAATGTCAGTAACGTATATAATGCGTTCTCAGGCTCATACAAAATACCGGCAAACAGGATGATGACCGCATTAAGACTGAGAAAGTAGAAGCCGATCGGCCGGTCTTTCATCCGGGACAGTACCATGGCGATGATATCCATACCACCTGTCGAGGCACCGTGTCTCAGTGTCAGTCCGACACCTGTACCACCGATAACCCCGCCGAATACTGCATTTAATATATAGTCTTCAGAAAAACTGATCACTGGCAGGACCTCCAGCGCCAAGGTCGTCACGAAGACGGAAACGATACTATAAATGGTGAATCCCCTGCCCACTTTAAACCAGCCGAGCACGCCCACTGGTATGTTTAAGATGAACAGCAGGATACCGGTACTTATGCCGATCCCCAGAAAATCCTGGAACACACTCGCACCAAGCTGTGCTGCCCCGGTGAAGCCGCTGGCATAGACATTAGCTCCGATCAGGAAAAAGTTCAATGAAATGGCATTTAATATTGCGCCGATGATAACAATAACGATTCGCTTTGCTTCAACTAAAAACATGGCAGCCTCCTTGACGTCTTTTTTTGCAAGCTCTTTGTGTGGATTATATTTTGACTAACACCTGGAATCCCGATAAACTAAAAGCAAAGAGTCATCCTAATTAAGAAATGAAGGTGAAAGAATGACGGTTAAAATTCTAGCCGACTCTGCAAGTGATTTATCAAAAGTACATTATAGCGAAAATGACATGGAAATGGTACCTTTAACCGTCCATCTGGATGAAAAAGAATACAAAGATGGACAGGAAATTGAACCGGTTGTAGTATACAATGCCATGCGGGAAGGCAAAAGTCCGAAAACTTCCCAAGTATCTCCGCAAACCTTCAAGTCCATTTTCACATCTTATGCAGAAAATAATCAAGCCTTAGTATACTTCGCATTGTCTTCCGAGCTGTCTGGCACTTATCAGACCGCCAAAATGATGGAACAGGAAGTGAAGGAGGAATATCCGGAAGCTTCCATTCATGTTGTAGATACAAAATGTGTGTCGCTAGGTTATGGGCTTGTGTGTCTGCATGCTGCCAAACGTGCAAGAGAAGGCGCTTCCGTAGAAGAAATCATCGATGCGGGCACCCATCATGCACAGCACATGGAAAGCATCTTTACCGTGGACGACCTGGAATACCTCTACCGTGGAGGCAGGGTTAGCAAGTCGCAAGCATTCTTCGGCTCCCTGCTGAAAATCAAACCCATCCTTCAAGTGGAACACGGAAAACTCGTTCCCCTGGAAAAAGTGCGCGGCTCCAAGCGCTTGTTTGGCCGCATGCTGGAAATCATGGAAGAGCGTGGCGCAGATCTCAAGAACCAGACGATAGGTATCAGCCACGGGGATGACATCCAAAGAGCCGAACAGCTTGCCGGCATGATTCGGGAGAAGTTCGGCGTAAAGGATATTGAGATAGAGATGGTAGGTTCCACTGTCGGCGCCCATGCTGGGCCGGGAACGATTGCCCTTTTCTTTTTGAACAACACGAATAAATAACTAATCAATACTGATTCTAATAATTTTTAGGGTCAGTATTTTTTATACCACATTCCTTTTGGCCAAAATGGTTCGGACCCATAAGGAAAAAATCCATAATGAGGTGATTCATATGAAAACCAGGAGGACCGTCCTTATTTCAGCAGCATTGCTGCTGCTCGGCATCGCCATATACCAGTTATACCAGTTCTATACAGATGCCGTGACTGCCGAAGTTTCCTCCCCTGCCAGCTATTCCTCGCCCACCAAAGATTGGCGGATTCTGTTTTCCGAAGAGATGAATCCGGATACCTTTACCGAAGACAGGGTAGCAGTAACGGACCAGTTTGGTGATCATGTATCTATTTCCTTACAATGGGACCGTTCAAACACGATATTAACCATTCAACCGCCCAAAAATGGATATACAGCGGCCAAACAGCATCAGCTCTGGATATCGGAACAGGTAGAGAGCAACAGCGGCAGCAACCTATCCGCCCCGCTGGAGCATATTTTCACCCCGGTGGCCGGTTTGCCGGCAATTCAAGACGGCGGGCAGCTGAAAACCCTCCTGAAAGAACGCGGTTCCCCTGCCTCCTATTCTTTATTCACAGAGCAGGCGGAAACAAGCAGTGACGCTGCGGAACCTGCAGGAAATGGCCACTTCTCAGAAACGAATATACAAGTGGACGGGATTGATGAAGGGGACAGGCTAAAAAATGATGGAGACTACCTTTATTTCGCCCGGGAAGGGGATATCATCATATCTTCAGCTGACGGCAGCAACAGTAACGTACAGAGCACCATTACGGAGGATCATTTTCATCCGACAGAATTATTTCTGCATAAAGATTATTTAATCAGTATTGGTTCTTCCACAGCACCTCTCCGCCCGAAGACAGAAAGTGAAACAGAGGTCACCAGCCATGAGGACATGGCAGTTCATCCCTCCCACACCAGCCATACCAGCATCTACATTTACGATATAAAAGATAAGCATGACCCTGTATATGTAAAAGAAGTAACAGTAGAAGGCAGACTTTTGTCAGCGCGGAAAATGGATGGCCACTTGTATCTTGCTGCCAGCCACCAGCCATACCGGATTATGGAGACAGGAGAAGAAGGCAGGCCCTATGTAAAAGACTCATCCATCCATGAAGAAGGAGTGCCGCTTCCCTTAGAAGATATGTATTATTTTCCGGACAGTAATGCTGCCGACAACGTGCTGCTGACCTCTATCAACCTGGAAGAACCGGATGTCCCCGCGGAAATCAGCTCCTATTTAGGGGCCGCCCATCAGTTGTATATGTCTAAGGATCATTTATACCTGGCCGCCGAACGAATTACAGAAAAAAATATACCGGAACAGGAAGCCTCCAGCAGCAGCATGATCGCCAATCCCCTGGTCGATACAGAGGTTTTTCAATTTCAGCTAAGCAATGGCGATATCAACTATTCGGCTTCTGCGGTTGTCCAAGGAACATTGCTCAATCAGTTTTCCATGGATGAAAGGGACAGTACATTTCGGTTGGCTACAACTAAATCTGGAAGCGGTGAAGCAGATTCCTCCAATAATCTCTATACATTTTCGGCAGATGATCTGACTCCGCTCGGATCGATAGAAGGACTCGCAAAAGGGGAAAGAATATACAGTGTCCGTTTCATGCAGGATATTGCCTATATGGTCACTTTCCGCCAGATTGACCCTTTATTTGCCATTGACCTCAGCGATCCGGCCCAGCCGGAAGTGCTCGGAGAGTTGAAGATACCCGGTTTCAGCAATTACCTTCATCCCCTGGATGACGGCCATGTTGCGGGGTTTGGCCAGGAAACCATTTTAACGGAGCCACCGGGAGGCGGAGAGCCGATAGTCGAGCCGGATGGAATCAAAATTTCCATTTTTGACGTCAGCAATCCGGCTGAGCCAAAGGAAAAATTCACTGAAGTAATTGGCCAAGGTGGTTCCTATACAGAGCTGAACCATAACCATAAAGCATTATTTCATCACCCGAACAGCAAACTGTATGGTTTTCCTGCAGCCTTGTTCGAGACAAAAACCATCAACAAGGATGATATCTCCTACCGAGAACAATCGTATGTTTTTGAAGGTGCCCTTCTCTATGAATTAGACACTCAAAATGGAATTACTCTGTTCGACACCATCTCTCATCAAGCAGAGGGCCTGGAGCATCCTGTCTGGAAATCGGAAGTGAAACGGATAGCCTCTTCAGATGGCTATCTATATACGTTCTCCTATGACCAGATAAAAGTATATGATCTGAAAGAAAAGCAAATCACCCAGACCCTCTCTCTGCCGGATTTTACGAAGCAGAATGGTTATTGACTGCTTTCTCCCCAGCTGCACGGGAGGATATCGTTTCCAGTCTGCATGAAATGGACGAACCCTTCATATAGTGTAAAAAGTATTCACTGAAGGAGGAACATGCATGCGAATTGCCGAACTGCTCGACGCTTACGAATTAGAAAAGACCCATGCACCGGAAAGCTTTAATGATTTACTTGATTACTATCAGCAAAAATATATCTCTGGAGAAATAGATATTATCATGTACCGCAGGATCTATTCCTGTCTGGATGCAGAAGGTGCTGTGTCCGCGCATGAACATATTTGACTGAGAGGCTGGGACAATAGTATTTTATCCAAAGATTGATTAAACTAACTGGAAACTTGTTTAGTGGGAATAGTCGCTTCGGAAATATGCTTCGCTTTCCGCGGGCGGCTGGTGAGCCTCCTTGTGCTAGCGCACTGCGGTGTCTCGCCTAGGCCTGTCCTCCCGCAGGAGTCGGCGCATATTTCCTTCGCTAATTTTGTGCACTGTTCGTCTGCTGGGTCAAACAGTTTAGTTTTACCCCAACCTCTTTTTATGGTAAATAAAAGCAAGGACGCCCCGCTGTACGGCCGATTTATCTACTCTCCTGCTGATTAACCTTATGGCCGCCAGATGTTCCATGAAAACGGGGAACAATATAACTGACTGAAACAGAAAAAGAACTTAGGCAGTTCTCCTACACTGCCTAAGTTCTTTTTCTTTATGCATTCCTTTTTCTTTGTCTCATACTTAAGTAAATGACACCGCCGATGAAAAGCAGAATCACCCCACCAGAAAAGCCGATCAGACTCCAATTGAGGCCAGTGTCCGGCTCGATGGTATATACCTCGACCGATTCCCTGGGTATGCCGATCTTATGGTTGCCGTTCTCATCCTCCCGGACAATGTTGTCTCCAAGATAGCCCCTCAGCTGCATATCGGAATCTATGTCACTCAGAGATACTACACCTGTTTCACTTCCATTGTTGATGGCAATAAACATTGATTCGCCTTCATAAGTACGCTTGAATACACTCATCGGGCCGTTGGAGCCCACAAGTTCAAAATCTCCATAGGCAAATACATCGAACTCTTCCCTGAGAGAAGATATCCGGTCATGGAATTCCTTTACTTCCGGCTCCCCGCTGTTATGAGGAACAAGCCGTTGCGAGCCTTCTGGACCTTCCCCATACATAGGAAGTTCTGTTCCCTGAAGGATTGCCGGAACACCTGGGGATGTATATAGATAGGTGAGAGCCAATGTCCATGCTGTTAGATTGTTGCGCCCATTTTCTGCGAATGACTGAGTGAACCTGTCTGTATAGAAGGTGTCCATGAACAGGATATCGGATTGGCTGCCAGTTTCCTCCCATGCTTCATAGATCTCCGAAACTGGCTGATCCACGTCCGCAAAAATATCACGCATCACTTCCATCATATACGGATTATCCACGGCATCAATTTCCGTATTTTCTAGCAACGCATCCTTCCGGCCTTCTTCTGCCAGGATATCGCCGAACAGATAGAATTCCTCATCCTTCTCTTTGATATACTGTGTAAATTCAGTCAGAAAGTCCATCGAAGCCTGATCTGCTGCATGGAGGTAGAACCCGTCAATATCCGTTTCATCCATCCAATAGTCAGCCGCTTCCCGCAGCATTTCACGGACATCTTCATCCTCCTGGTTGAGAAGGGCAGCTCCCTCAGCCCACTCCGGGTCTACATCAGTTTCAGCAAGGGCAGGTGCTGCAGGATCCCCTGCCAGCGGGTGGCCGTCAGCCGCATAATTGGTTACAAACTCAAGAACCACTTTCATATCATACTGATGCGCTTCTTGGACCAGCTGCTGTAAATCCTTCATCGTTCCATATTGATCCTCGAGCTGCTGGAAGTCTTCAATCCAGTAGCCATGAAAGCCATCCTCTGCATTTGCCATGATAGGAGAAAGGGAGATAGTCGTCACCCCAATTTGCTCCAGTTCATCAAGACGCTGGATAATCCCCTGAAGATCACCGCCATGATAAGCTTTTGGGTCATCTATGTTGACCTGCTGATCATTGTTATTGTCCCCGTTATTGTATCGGTCCACCATAATTTTATAGATGATTTCCTCGTTAACTTCCCGTTCCTCTGCTTGCACAGGTAAGCTGCCCAAGAGGAAGAGTGAGGCGACGAGGAAAAGCCATATTATTTTTTTCATTATTGATCCCCCAAAAATTAGTATCATTCCGTTCCATTATTAACCTTTTCGCAGAATAGTCAACACCAATCCATATATTGTTGAAAATCCTTCATATTCAATGGCAAGCTCGCCTCTTTTCATAAAAAAAGCCATCTCCGAAGAGACAGCTTAGCTTTAAGGGGAAATTCCTAGTGGCAGACGACCGAATCCAAGAATCAGTGCAAGCAGTACGGCAATTGCCAGCTGGATCCATGGACCTCTTGCCGGTTTGTCTTTTTTTGTTTTCCCCATAATCATTTCCGCTGCTGCGATTACCCACAGCCCTGCCAAACCTTTGGTGATCGCTTCGGCCAAAATCGGCATGGATGGGTTGGAAAGATAATTCCAGAGCAGCATGATGCCTGTGAATAGTACCAATAAATAGTCCAGTCTTAGTATCATGTGAACGATTTTCCCCGCTTTGCCGTTTCCTCCTTTATACAGCGCAACGGCAGCGACAAGCAGGATAATCAGCAGCACCCATGAGGTGATATGCGTATGTATCATCATCCAGTCCTCCTTTTTCATGCTACTGCCATGATATCATGGAAAAACCGAAAAATCATTTTTAAGTATTTTTCAACATCCAGAGGAAGTAAAATATTGAAAAAACTGATATAATAAAGAAGTATAGTGATTTTTCAAGTAATCGGAGGGATAGAATGGTACTTACAAGTCAGGAAATTATCGATCAGACACAGGAATTCGGAGCGAAAAATTATCATCCACTTCCTGTTGTAGTAGCAAAAGCGGAAGGTGTATGGGTGGAAGATCCTGAAGGCAACCGCTATATGGACATGCTCAGTGCATACTCTGCAGTAAACCAGGGGCATCGCCATCCAAAAATCATTGAAGCATTGAAAGAGCAGGCTGACAGAGTGACGCTGACCTCCCGTGCTTTCCATAATGATCAGTTGGGACCTTGGTATGAAAAGATTTGCAAGCTGACCAATAAAGATATGGCACTTCCAATGAACACAGGTGCCGAGGCAGTCGAAACAGCCGTTAAAGCAGCACGCCGCTGGGCTTATGACGTCAAGGGCGTGGAAGAAAACAAGGCAGAGATCATTGCTTGTGAAGGAAACTTTCACGGACGTACAATGACAGCTGTTTCCCTGTCTTCCGACGAAGACAACAAGCGCGGCTTCGGACCAATGCTGCCGGGTATCAAACTTATTCCTTATGGTGATGTAGAAGCATTGAAAGCGGCCATCAATGAAAACACTGCAGGTTTCCTGTTCGAGCCTATTCAGGGTGAAGCAGGAATCGTCATGCCTCCAGAAGGCTTCCTGAAAGAGGCTTATGACGTATGTAAGGAAAACAATGTTCTTTACATAGCCGATGAGATCCAGGCAGGTCTTGCCCGTACAGGGAAAATGTTTGCATGTGACTGGGAGAATGTAACACCGGACATGCATATCCTTGGCAAAGCACTTGGCGGTGGAGTGTTCCCTATCTCTTGTGTCGTTGCCAATAAAGACATCCTCGGCGTTTTCAATCCTGGTTCCCATGGATCCACTTTCGGCGGTAATCCGCTGGCATGTGCGGTTTCCATCGCGTCCCTGGACGTACTGGAAGAAGAAAAGCTTGCCGACCGCTCTCTGGAACTCGGCAATTACATGAAAGAAGAGCTCCAATCCATTGATAATCCAAAAATCAAGGAAGTTCGCGGTAAAGGTCTGTTCATCGGTGTAGAGCTTACCGAGGTTGCACGCCCTTACTGTGAAGAGCTGAAAGAAAGAGGCCTTCTCTGTAAAGAGACCCATGAAAATGTCATCCGTTTCGCTCCACCACTGGTCATTGAAAAAGAAGACCTTGAGTGGGCTATCGGACATATCAAAGAAGTGTTGAAAGGCTAATAGTTGAATGATTCGCCGTATGGGCCCCGGAAGTGGCTCATGCGGCCTTTTTATTTAGGGCAAAGCGCTCCAGAGTTCCGATCAGTGACTGTGGCTAATCGCAAGCAGATCTGCATAGCCGCAAAAGAATGGCAGGCTTGGCCGATCATCCGCTGCAGGTGATAACGGGGACTGCTCAATTCCTGAACAACAAAAAGGAGGGTCCCCATGATGGGACTGCCTCCTTTTTACTATGCTTTTCTTTCTTCCCTTTCCATTCGCCGGAATGGCTGCTTCCTGCCATAGGTCAAGCTCCGCCATATCCATTCAAGCGGGCCGAATCGGTATCTGGCCATCCACCACCTGCTGAGGAAGATTTGTGCAATAAAAATTCCTGCCACCATTAAAACGGTATACGTCGGACTGACCTCTCCATACAGGCCTAAACCGATCCCGTAAAATATCAGCACACTGACAAGCGACTGCAAAATATAATTGGACAGCGCCATTCTTCCTACCCAGCCGAACGGCCGAATAATTCTTCTTCCTGTATCCGTTACAGCAGCCAAAGTGAAGGTCACAATATAGAATAACGCAGAAGCCACCCCGCCGATATTGTCTTGAACATAGGAGAACCAAGTTGGATTACCAAAAATGTATGGGCCTGCTTTCAAAGCAAGGAACAACACGAGCATAACCATCCAAAGTTTTACCAATAAGGGCTTTGAGGCTTTCGGGTCATGGAGCATCCGTTTCTTCGCCAGGTACATGCCAATCAGAAACATCGGCAACAGCATGCATATCAGGATGAGAAACGAGCCGGCATTGGAAAACATCCAATCCCTGAGATTTTGGCTCCAAATATCCACTAGACTGCTGCTTTGATACTTTTCGAATGCCCGTTGGATCTCCGCCTCAAAAGCCACGCCGATATAATCTCTGGCTGCATATAATCCAAGGGTGAATAAAGCCGCACTGCCAAGCAGAATGGCCAATGCCCATATAAGAAGGGTTCTCCCAGACACTTTTAGGAATAACAGCATCAGTAATCCAATGCTTCCATAAAAAAGCAGAATATCTCCATGCCAGATCAGAAAGGCATGAATCAATCCAAATCCGATCAGGATCAGCAATCTTCTCGTCAGAAAAGGCCTAACCCTTATCCCCTTCTTCTGAAGCCTCTCTTGCATCAGCTGGAAACCAAATCCAAACAAGATAGAGAACAGCGTATAAAAGCTCGCCTGGAAAAAGATGTCAATGACTGTAAGAGTCCATTGATCCACCGCGGACGGCCATGCTTCCCTTTCCCCTCCATAAATGAAATACGGTGCCGAAAAAGTTCCAATATTGACCATGAATATGCCGAAGATAGCAAATCCCCTGGCTGCATCAATCCATTCTAGACGGTTTGCTTCCTTCACTGGCTGGGCCTGTATGTCCATGAAAAAATCCTTTCCCCGAAATATATTTTTTAGCAGTTATTCAATAGAATGTTCGTTAAATCCTCCATTTTTAAGTTAGAGAGTCTGTTTGCACCGTGATATAATAGATAAGCAATCCCTGTAAAGGTGGGAAATTTTATGAGCAATGAATATATGGATTTATCCAAGAATAATCAATCATCCGTAACATCGAATCAACATAGTAATTTTATCACTGATATGAAGGCATTGGTCAAATCTGGTGTCCTCATTGCTAATGCATTGCCGGTATTTGCCGGGTTTTGGCTGGCCATTCACTTCACTGGTGTTTCCTTCTTCGATCACTGGGGAAGTTTCTTGCTGGTAATGGCCGGAAGCACACTGGTGATGGCCGGGGCTCTTATTTTAAATAACTGGTATGATTCTGATATTGATACCGTCATGGACCGGACCAGACATCGTCCAACGGTTACCGGGAATTTTTCTTTAAAGGCAGTACTGCGGATGGGCATTGGAGCCACCCTTGCCGGCTTCATCCTCTTACTGTTCACTACTTGGGAAGCCGTTCTTTACACATTCATCGGCTGGTTCACCTATGTCGTGCTTTATACGATGTGGTCCAAACGGCGGTATACCTTGAACACGGTGATCGGGAGCATTTCAGGGGCTGTAACCCCTATGATTGGCTGGGCGGCCATCGATTCAGCCATCCATATCGTGCCTCTGACATTGTTTCTTCTTCTATTTATCTGGCAGATTCCGCATACCTTTGCCATTGCCGTTCGCAAATTTGATGAATATAAGGCGGCCGGGGTGAAAATGCTTCCTGTTGTCCATGGGATTGACATGACCAAACGGCAAATGGTCGTCTATGTTGCAGCACTGCTTCCTCTGCCATTTCTGCTTCCCGCACTCGGGCCTCTATTCATGGTAATCGTAACCATTTTAAATGCCGGATGGCTTGTGCTTTCCTTCCGCGGTTTATTTACAGGGGAACACAAGAAATGGGCCTATTGGAATTTCCTATACTCCGCCAATTATCTGACGATTGTATTTTTCCTCGCAATCATCGTTACCCTGCCGGCATTCCACTGACCACCGGCAGGGACGATATTTCCGTCCGTTTTCGTTTCTGTACTACCCGGTTTCTACACGAAAAAAACCGGCATTGACAGCCATCAACTGCCAGTGCCGGTTCATTCATACTCAGATCGGTCGATAAACATTAATTGGATAAAATATAAAAGAATGCTGATAGCAAGAAACAGAAATGCCCAACCTAGTGTCTTCTGCTCGACGATCAGGTAACTGTTGCAAAGTTGGGTGGGGGAAGCGATATAGAGCCAAGCCATCAACCCGCAAGCAGCTGCCGATAGGATATACACGGCATTCTTCCAGGTGCCGGTCAGCTTTTTCCAGCTGTCCCTCAGCGGTACTCCGGCAAGGAATGGCAGGCTGATAAATTTAAAGATCTCCACCGCGGGTACGGTAAGTGCTTCATCCATGGTCCGCGGAAGCAGCCAGTACAGCATGATAATCATAAACAACAGGATTCCCGGCACTCCATCCTGATTCCATTTCGCAAAAAATCCGGGGAATTTTTTCTGAAAGAAAGGGGCCATCAGCATCCCGGCAATGACCAGCAGCGGCATCTGCATATGCATATGGATGGCCATGATGGATTCTGCCAAGGCTGCCACCGGAGGAAGCGCAAGAAATAGATAGAGTGCTAATCCGTATTTAGCCTGTTTCATTGGATCTCCCCCTCCTTTTCCAACATGCTATTGACTTTTTCAGCGGCCCCTTCGATATCTGTATAATCCATTACGTCTGCCAGATAGCCTTCCGGGTTTACCAAGTAAAAGGCAGAATTATGGGTGAAGTTCCCATTCTGATCCGGGATGATCACCACGCCAAACTCATCCAACAGGCGATTCAACTGCTGTTCGTCTGATATCCGGGCCATCCTCCATGTCTCCCCATCACTGTTGAACATCATCCGATATTTTTCCAATGCTTCCGGATCATCCTGGTCTGGATCAAAACTGATACTCAGAAAGACGATATCTTCACCGATATATTTTTCGGGAATAGATTGATATACCTGTGCTTGATTCATCTCGAGCTCCGGACAAACGTCCATACAAGCTGTATAAATAAACGTGATGAACACATACTTTCCGGCAAATTCATCAAATGAATACGTCCGCTCCTTACTGTCTTCCAAGGTCACTTCCGGAAAGGCGGGCTGCTCGGCACGCAGTTCATTTGTCCTTGCCGTTTCCAATGTATATGCTTGAAACCCGTCGGTCGCTGTGAAAATAAGGATGAATCCAAACAGGAGCACCATGGAAATGGAAAATTTCTGTTGTTTATTCTTCAAAGGAATCACTTCCTCCCGAGTATTGTGAATCAAGCAAGAGACAGTCCGGCTGATCCCGGCTGTCTCTTTACCTGTTCTACCATGTACGGAATGGAGGTGAGCCTGGAGGTGCATTGACAATCAGATCTACCACTGGGATGACATAACCCATGGAAACAACCGCAATCATCAATACAATCCATAAACCCCAGCGTTCCGTCCACTTAGGTGTTGGCCCTGCGTCTGGTTCCGGTTCGGCAATCGGGAATTCTGTCTGCCCTTTTGGAGCCCGGAACATCAGATGGAAGACAATGTAGACCATCATCACTACGCCAATGATCAGCAGTGTTCCACCGACGGCAAGGAAGAGCAGGTATGGGTCCCAGCCCAGTGCTGTAGCATTATCCCCATATGTTGAATAGGATGTTCTTCTTGGTGAACCAAGCAGGCCGACCCAGTGCATCGCTCCCGCCATAAACAACATCCCCGCTGTCCAGATCAGTGTCTGGATGACTCCAAGCTTATTCATTTTAGGTGTCAGTTCACGTTTGGACAGGTACGGAATCAACCAGTAGGCAATGCCGAAGAAAGTAAGCATTACGGTAGTACCGACTGTAAGATGGAAGTGCCCGGTTACCCAGAGGGAATTATGCACGACCTGGTTCAGCTGGTTATTGGTCTGGGCAATCCCGCCTGCTCCACCCGGGATGAACGCGATCATGGCAATCATTGGTGCCAGGAAACAAACATCTCCCCATGGCAGTGTTTTAACCCAGCCAAGAAGGCCTTTTGCACCTTTCCTTCTGCCGGTTCTTTCAAAGACAGCGAACATGGCGAATGCCGTCATGAGGGATGGGAAAGCAATCGATAGACTCATGAATACATGCATGAACTTAAGTCCTTGGGAGAATCCGGGATCAATGATCTGGTGGTGGAACCCACCAGGAATATTCAGAATGACCAACATGATAATTACCAAACGGGTCAACGAGTCACTGAACAACCTTCCTCCAATGATTTTCGGCACTGCCACATACCATGCGGAGATGGCTGTCAGATACCAGATGTTCACAAGCGTATGGCCAAAGCTCCAGAATAGTGTACGGGCTAGCAGTACATTGACGGTCTCTTTCCAGCCGAATGCCCATGGAATTAAGGTGAATACTTCAATTGCCACGCCAATGCTTCCGAAGAACAGCATGACGAACACGCCGACTGCAAAGAATGATAGAAGCGGTATATGCTGGCCGCGGTTCTGTTTTCTCCATTTTGCTACATTGATGAAACAGCCGAATGCCGCCACCCATATTCCTACGACCAGAAAGACCAGGCCGATATAGAACCAGGGAGAAGCCTGCATTGGAGGATAAAAGGTATAAAGCACCGATGCTTCCCCCATTGCAATCATTGTTCCTGACATGGCCGTTCCTACTGCCATCAGTCCGAATGCGACCCAGCCCATTTTACGGACAACCGGCAACAGACCGCCCAGTGTATGTGATAACACCGCATAAAAGTATCCGACAGTAAATAATGCAGTAAATACCAGTACCATCAACACGCCATGTCCTGTAAGTGTTTTGGTAATAGTCAAACCATGACGGAAGCTCCATCAAGCCGGCACGGTTCAAACCCTGGAACAGACCGAGAAACCCGCCGATCAATAATGTAATGAATGCAACAGAAAAATAGGTCAATGTTAGCTGGGAATCTTTCGGATTGATGCCCAGGGTCTTATTTGCCTTTTTACGAAATGGTTCTCTGATTGGCAATTCCATTTGATTGCCTCCTTCCTTATTTCACTGTAATTGTAGTCCCCATCATCTGATGCCCGGCCCCGCAGTATTCATTGCAGATCACCAAATATTCACCGGGTTCATCAAAAGTTTCCGTAATGGTCTGGATATGTCCCGGCATGACCATCGCATTTGTATTGGTGCCGGCGATCTGAAAGCCGTGGGTGACATCTTTGGAAGTCATCCGGAACGTCACTTCCGCTCCTGCTGGTACTTCAATTTCGTTTGGCGTGAAACCGAATGCCTGCAATGTCATAATGACTTCATATTTATTTTCACCGATTTCATAGACTCCTGGATTATCAAACGGAGACGTCTCATCCACTTTCTGAGGATCAATCGTATCCTTGTCACTAGGCGGCCCCATACCGAGCGCAAATGTCTGGTAGCCGGTCACAACCATGCTGAGTACCAGAATACCCACCCCGATAATCAGCCATATCTCTTCATGGCGATGCAGTTTCATATGAATACCTCCTTCATAGTCGAACCATATATAAAATGAAAAGTAACAGGAAGAACAGGACAATGCCGCCCCCGACGAACACTACTGAAGAAAATAACGCACCCTTCAATGATTCTGTTTCATGCTGATTTGCTTTCTGCTTGATCTCTTTTGCAGTTGCCATCGTTCATCAACCCCCTTGTTTATTTCTTGTCTTTATCATAATTCAATTTTGCTGGAGGATAAGTGAGATAAATTACCGGGAGCCAGTGATTTTCGTCAAACCCTGAAGATATTATGGCGAAATGGTGAACAAAGTTTATTGGTGGGGGGTTATGGGATATCAGCAGGAGAGCGGTTTTATCCGCGGGTGGTCGCGGGTATCGCTAGGACAGCGCATTTATCCGCGGGTGCTCCGAAATATCGCCAGGACAGCAAACTTATCCGCTTGCACCCCGGGGTATCAGCGTTTCCCATAAAAAAACCAGCTGCCCAAAAGGGAGCTGGTTGGTAAGTCAAGGCACTCTGACGAGTAGTGCCTTGTCGAAGAAATATAGGTATGTTTCTTTTACTGGCTGCTTCCATATATGCTCGATGGCATATCGGTACAGTTCCATCTGTGTCCGGTAACGGTTGATGAGTCTTTCTTTGACGGCATCGGTGACTTCTTCCCAAATGGCGTCCGTTTTATAATCCAGAATGATCCACCCGTCTTCTTTAGGAATCAGTCCATCAATTACCCCTTGCAGCAAGACTGTCTCATCCGAGCCGGACTGCCAATTGGCATATACCTCATTAGCTGGAAGGGTAAGACTGAATGGAACCTCCCTTTGAAAGTCGGATGCTTGTGCCCTGATGTAGGCTGCTATATCGGAAAGATAGAATTCCTCGATGGCATGGGCGTCCACCGCGTCTGCCTCTTCCCTTGTCATAATCTCTTTATCTGCCAATCTTTCTGCATGCTCCTGTACCTCACGGGCCGACAAAGTCCTGTCCATCGGCAGGTGCTGCATGACCGTATGCATCGCCGTTCCCTTTTCAGCAGAAGTTAGCTTTTCCTCTTTCTGCATGAAATTCGGGCGTTTGATGATTGGAGGCCGGTATTCCTCCACCAGCTGGGTCGAGCTGTACTCGTCAGCGATTTCCCGCTGCCTTTTCACTTCAGTGACGGTTTGTTTTGCTCTATATCTGGCTGCTTCTTGATAAGGATATTGGTAGGAAAGCCTCTCCTCTACCATTTGGTGTAATTCTTCGCTCTCAGCTTCTACTGGCTTCCAATCGATTAGATGCCCTATCAGTTCCTTAGCCTCTTCCTCTGAGCGGTCTTTCTGATTGGCGAACTCACTGCCATGGACGATGGAAACTTTCCAACTGGAAGGGTCCACCTGGATGTCATCCAACACAGCGTCATGTATTTCTTCCGTTCTTAATTCACTGCTGTTTTGATGGCGGATCAAGGCTGGCCCCACCCAGTCCAGATAGGTTTTGGAGGCCATCCGGTAATGGGCAGGCATTACCCAGTCGGCATGATCCAGCATCTTTTCCCAATCCTCCCTCCTCTTCTCAAAGGAAGGGACATTGCCGACCATCACCAGTTTTTCCTTGGCACGGGTGAGTGCCACATACAGAACACGCATTTCTTCGGCCAGCAGTTCGCGCTTCTTTTCATTTCTCAGCGCATGATAGAACAGGGTAGGATAGGTGATGCGCTTGACAGGATCAATATATTTACTGGCAAAGCCAAGGTCTTTGTGCAGCAGGTATTTATGATTAAGATCCTGCATATTGAATTCCTTGCCCATTGCACCAACAATGACAGCCGGAAATTCAAGTCCCTTGCTCTTATGGATTGTCATAATCCGCACTACGTCTTCCTGCTCACTCAATGCCCTGGCTGCTCCCAGGTCATCTCCTCTTTCTTCCATTCTTTCAATGAAGCGCAGAAAACGGAATAGCCCGCGGAAGGAAGTAGCTTCATAGCCGCGTGCCCGGTCATAGAGGGCGCGGAGATTTGCCTGGCGCTGTCTTCCTCCCGGCATGCCGCCGACAAAATCGAAATAACCGGTCACCCGGTATATGTCCCAGATCAGTTCAGCTAGAGCCCCCTGCCTGGCCTGCAGGCGGAAATCCTCCAGTCGGCCGAGAAACTTTTCAACCGTATCGGCCGTTTTCCCGGTGTGCTGCCTGCGGTATTCCCGAAGAGCATCATAGAAGGAATTATACTTATCAGCAAGCCGGATCTGGGCCAGCTCCTCTTCATTCAAGCCTACGATTGGCGACTTCAATACAGAAGCTAGTGGGATATCCTGTCTTGGGTTGTCGATCACCTTCAGGAAGCTGATCATTACTTTCACTTCAATTGCCTCGAAATAACCTGTGGACAGCTCTGCATATACGGGGATCCCCTGTTTTTTCAATTCATCGGCAATGGTCGGCGCCCATGTCATCGAGCGCAGCAGAATTACGGCATCCCGGTATTGGAAATCTCGTTGGGCTCCGGTTTCCTTATCAAAAACCTGAAGGGGTCCTCCCTCTTTCTGCCCAATCCATTCTTTTATTTTTTCTGTATAGGCCCTTGCCTCCAGCTGGGCCTTCTCCAAATCCTGAAAATCTTCGCCTTCTTCGTCACTTGATTCTTCTTCCGCTTCCCGGTCGATAATTACGAGCTCTGGGCTTGGTGATGGAAATGGCAGCTCATCATAGGATTTATTCCCATAGATCAATTCGGCATCGGCGTCATAGCTTATTTCCCCTACCTCTTCATCAAGGATCTGCCGGAAGATGAAGTTGGTGCCGCTGAGCACCTGCTCCCTGCTTCGGAAATTGCTTGCCAAATCAATACGGGCAGCAGGATGGCCGCTTCCGGCAAAACGTTTATACTTATCGATGAACAGGGAAGGTTCGGCATGGCGGAAACGGTAGATGCTCTGTTTTACATCCCCTACCATGAACATGTTTCCCGGCCCATTCCTGTCACTGATCAGGGTCAAAATCGTTTCTTGTACAAGGTTCGTGTCCTGATATTCATCTACCAGCACCTCGCTGAACCGGCGCTGGTACTCTTTGGCAACCGTGGACGGAACCGGATGATTGGTGGTGGAAGCTTCATTGTCTATCAGTAGTTCCAGACAAAGATGTTCCAAATCGGAAAAGTCAACTAGTGCCCGCTCCCGCTTCTGTTCTGTAAAGCCTGCCTTAAACTGTTTCACCAGTTCTGTCAGCCGGCGGATGATAGGGGCGATCTCGCGCATATCTTCCACATGGCTGTTCAAATCACGTGTAAACCAGTTGTCCTTCATGCCATTCCAGCGTTTTTTATAGCTGTTTCGCAGCTTTTTTGTCCGTTCCTTCTTATCCTCATTGCATTCGGTTTTCTTACGTGACAATGTCTTGAAATCCGCTTGGCTGATAAAGTCGCCCAGAGCGTCCCAATTGTCCAGGCGGCTCAAAGCTCCTTGAAGCAATTCCAAATCCGACTCAATGGCTTCTGCATATTGATAGGGCCCATCATTTTCCCTGGTCATCTCCATGGCAAGCTCCATCTCGTCTTGGATAGCTTCAAAGGTATTGCGGACTTCGCGTTTCATGATGTTCAGCCAATCGAGTTCTTCCTCCCGCCAATCATCAGGAATGGAATATGTCTCGGCAAGAGAATCCAGCCATTCATCGGGATAGGGATTCTGCATAGCGAACTCATAGAGTTTCAAAATCAGATCCTCCACCTGCACATCACTGCGGTCATTGGAAAACCGGTCGACCACTTGGAAAAAGCTCTCCTGCTGTTCCGTCTCGCTTCCGTACCATTCCTCAAACAGGTCATCGAGCACCTCCTGTTTGAGCAGATCGGCCTCCATGTCATCAGCAATCCGAAAAGCCGGGTCAATATCCAGAAGATATGCATACTGCCGGATTACGTCGAGGCAGAAGGAGTGCAGCGTGGAGATGGATGCGGTCTGAAGCATGGACAGCTGTTTTTTCAAATGCATGGAAGCAGGATTCTCCGCCAGGGCGGACTCCAGTGCCTCGCCGACCCTATTGCGCATTTCCTGGGCGGCCGCATTGGTGAATGTCACGACTAAAAGGGAATCAATCTCCACCGGGTGGTCCCGCCGCAGCAGCTTCTGGATAATTCGCTCGACCAACACAGCGGTCTTTCCGGATCCTGCTGCGGCTGCCACGAGTACATCTTTTCCGTCTGTATAGATGGCCTCTTCCTGTTCTCTTGTCCAACTAACCATTCTGCTCCTCCTCCCGTTTTAACCTGTCCAGTATTTCATTATCTTTCATATCTTTCAGCTTGCGGTAATCATTCGTTTCCAGTATCGGATCAA
Organism: Virgibacillus sediminis; assembly: GCF_042643265.1. Classification (NCBI taxonomy): domain Bacteria; kingdom Bacillati; phylum Bacillota; class Bacilli; order Caryophanales; family Bacillaceae; genus Virgibacillus; species Virgibacillus sediminis. The sequence goes on from NZ_JBHRRZ010000039.1 coordinate 179,662, forward strand.
ATTGGCAGACCGCATGGAAGGGACAGAACGTACAAGCGACATTCTGCTTATGCTGGTATGGGTTCAGATGGACGCCGCCCTCGGTAATGTCCAGGCCGGCATCCTGCATCAATCGGTGCATATGCTGCTTGAGGCTATGGAATGTCTCTTCATCAGCAATTTTGGAATCGCTGCGGAATCCGCCATTTTTTTTCAAGCCGGCTGGCACAATCACACTTCTCTTCCCCGGGTCCATCGAGGTGTCCATTGCTTGCACCGTCTCTTCATCAGAAAGAAGCAGTCCATCCATTTTATATTTTTGGAAAATCTTTTCCTCGATCGCCTCATCACTCAGCCTGCCCTCGCTTGAAATCATCGGGTTATGAACATGGAAATAAAGCACTCCGGCCGGCGTAGCTTTCTGCTTCAGCCAGCTTTCTGAATGGGTGAGCACCACATCTAGATAGGTCAACATCTGCAGGGCCAGCCCGTAGTACACTTCCAGCAGGCTCAGCCCCTTCGAACTCGACTTGTAATCAATGATGCGGAGGAGCAGATTATCGGACGTCAACGCCTTGTCTACCCGGTCGATTCTCCCCCTGAGCATCAGTTCATAGCCGTTTTTCAGCGGCATGCTGAGCGGCGGCAGCTGTTCATTCACTCCAAAACCGAGTTCTAGGCCGACAGGGGAGAAATTGCTCTGCCTTGCCTGTTCACTCAGTACGAATGCTGCCCTTGCAATCACCTGCTCGAGCTTCTGCTGGATATATTTATAGCGGTTGGAACTGCGCAGTATCTGATTTTGCAAAATTGGCGCCAGATTGCCTACCGCTTTCCGCGCGTAAGAATTCGTATCCGACTTTGTCAACTGTGCAAAGTCCCTGCCCTCCTGCTGGATCCATTCCGTGATTGTTTTTAACGCTTCATGGAAAAGCTGGCCGATATCAGGGGCATCCAATTTATATGTTTTCCGCTCATCCAGTCCAAGGCTGTATTTGGCAAAGTGCTGATAGGAGCAGCTGTAATAAGATTCCAGCCGTGATACACTTGCCTTCACCTGCTTCGGATAAAGCTTCTCCGCCGTGTCTGATGACAGATTTACTGGTTTGTTTTCATAATGCAGACTTTGCAGGATCGTATAGGTCGTTCCGTACTTCTCATGATTGCCGATATACCAATTCAGGACATGGCGCCAAACAGGCTTGACCGGATATCCCTTCAAGCTTCTTGCCAGTTGAGCGGTCAGGGCGGACCTGGTTTTTACCGGTGTGGTAATAAACCGGTCGGCTTCCACCAGCTCATCCGGGTCTTGGAGCAAGATATGATCACAGCAGACCGGAAACAGATCCTCCACCCGCTTGATGAGCTGGGAAGGCATCTTGGATTTCCCTTCCTCATCACTGAGCGGATAGCTGATCCACAATTTGTCCTTTGCCGAGGTGAACGTCGTATACATATAAAACCAATCATCAAGGAGCTGGCGCCTGCTCGTATCAGCAAGCTTCAAGCCGTGTTCCTGCAACAGCTCCCTTTCCTGTTCATTAATCATCCCGTCTGCCGCCGGCTTCATCGGCCATACACCGTCATTCACCCCGAGCAAGAAAGAACATTTGATGCCGCTGATCCGGGAATGGTCAATCGTACCGACGATGGCATGATCCATGGTCGGCGGCACATGGGCGAACTTCAATGTTTCAAAGCCTGCATCCAATGCCTTCCTGAATGTGGAAAGAGACATCTTCTCTTCGCCGGCCATCTCTACTATTTCATCAAACAGCTGGATGACTGCATCCCAGACCTGATCCTGTTCCCGTCCTTTTTCTATTTCACCTTTTTCATCATACTGTTCCCTCGTCCGCTCGAGCTGTCCAGGTATTTCCAGCTCTTCCAGCAGGAGATAGGTAATCTCGCATAGTTCCCTGACCGTATCGGCCCGACGGATTTTTTCATCAAAGGACTTCAACGCACTGGTAGCCTGCCGGCGATACTTATTGATCCGCCGCTGTGTCTCTTTTTCGGCGTCCGTCTGGGCAGCTTGGTCAAAGCCGCGGAAACGCTGGAAAACCCACTCTTCCTCACTGAACCAGCTGTCACGGGAGCGGATGCCATATTCCAAAACATAATTTTCCAGTTCATCAATGGCATCATCCGTCAGTGGACATTCCTTGTCGTATGCCGGTATGAAACCTGTCTTCAGGGCCCGAAACACTGCATCATACCGCCAGTTCCCCTCCACGATATCCAGAATGGAACGGATGAATTCAATCAGGGAATGATTGAGCATGGTCCGCTTTTCATCGATAAATACCGGTATATCGTGATCTCTAAATACAGTATCTATCAAATCATGGTATGTCTCCGTCTGGCGGATGAAAACAGCGATATCCCTATAGCGGTAGCCCTCTTCCCTCACCAGGCGAAGAATCTCCTGGGCAGCCCCTTCCACCTCTGCACGTGGATGGACAGCCTCGGCGATATGGACAGGCGAGCTTCCTTCGAAGACCGGTGCAGGACGTACGTCAAAATAGCGTTCCAGATGAGCAAAGAACGGCCGATCCGAAAACCTGCCCTCCTCCGGCTTCAGCACCTCCGTACCATCAAAGGGGATGCCGCTCTCCCTGGCCATTTCCTGAAGTGTATGATAGGTTTCGACAGTTTGATAGAAAAGGTCCAGCTCATTAACGTCCCCTTCCTTCTCCGGATCCATCGTAAGGGTGATGGTAACGCATTTACACTTTTTCAAAAGTTCTTCCACCACGATCAGCTCATTTGGTGTAAAGCTGTGAAAGCCGTCCATGTAGACTTCAGCGCCTTCGAGCAAGGAAGACTCTCTGATTTTTTCCGCCAACAGGCGAAGCTGGTCTTCACTATCAATATACTGATCTTTCAAGGCTTCGGTCAGCCGGTCATAGATATACAGCAGATCCTCCAGTTTTCTGGCGAGCGGTTCTTCTCCAGGTTCCTGGTGAACATAGCCGCGTATGTCATCAATCTGCATGCGAAGCGCCTCAGGCGGTATATCATATCGCTTGAACTCTGTAATCATTCCTTCCAGCTGCCCTAGAAACCCCTGCTTTTCCATGGCCTTCTGAAATACCTGCCAGTCCCCCTGTTTTTCTTCAATGATTTTCCGCAGCATCATCTGCATCCCGACCGAGCTGATGAACTGTCTGGTCCCTCCCCCGGTTTCCTGGAGGATTCTCCATGCCAGGCGGGAAAAACTGACGACCTGTGCACGGATACTCCCCTGAATCGATGGATCATTAAAAAGGGAGTACTCCTGCTGGAACGTCATCTGGTCAGGGACCAGGTAAAAAATCGGCGCGCCTTTTGGGTCATCCAGCAGCTTTTCTTTAATTTCATCCATTGTCCTGCCGCTTTTCCCCGTGCCAGCCCTTCCTAATAGGAATCGGAGCCCCATCCTGTTTCCTCCTTTTCAAAAATGGTTGTGTTGATCTATAAAAGTTTTTCTTATTATCATGCATAAACAAAGGCGCAAGCGTCCGGCCAGCCATTCACGGAAAATATCCGCACCTGCAGGATGAACCGGCGTCGCACCACCTCAGAATTTATCACTGCCTAAACAATAAAAACTCCTGCCTTTTATTTTACCAAAGGCAGGAGTCATCGAACAGCTATTTGCCAAGAGTCAGATCCGCCTGGGTAAGCGGCCAGTATTTCACACCAACCTTTCCTACCAGGGCGTCCTGGGGAACAAAGCCGAAGGACCGGCTGTCCAGACTGTCCTGCCGGTTATCTCCCAGCACGAAGAGTTTCCCCTCCGGAACCCTATTCTCTCCGGTCACCTCTTCCAAGGTAAAATCTTCCGTGAATGGCTCTGCTTCACTTTGCTTGGCATATGGTTCCAAAAATTCTTCTTCTATATAATTTCCATTTACGTACAGCTTATCATCCTTATATTCTATCTGATCACCTGGAAGCCCGATCACTCGTTTAACATAGTCTTCCTCCGGATTGGCATGGAAGACGATCACGTCAAACCGTTCTATATCCGTGACATCATAAATCACTTTATTAACCATCATCAGGTTGCCATCATAAAGTGTCGGCTCCATGGACTCTCCATCTACCACATAACTGGCAAACAGGGAAGACCGGAAAACCAGTACAGCACCAAGGGCAAAAACTGCCACCATGATCAGTCTGCGATAATTGGTATTTTTCATATATCTTTCCTCCAGGGTCATGATGCATTCAACATCTTAATACCCTTTAGGAGATATTTTAATCCTTGGTAAAGTTCGGGTTCTCCTTTAACTTGGCTTTTTGGTGCAACTTTTTCTCCACATACTTTCCAATCATCCAGAACAGCCCGATACAGCTGATCACTACAATAGTTTTTACCGGGTTCTGGGCAAACTCCATCACATTCGATCCCACATAGGCGATGGAGAAAATCATGACCGCTTTCCCCAACATGACCGCCAAGATGAACTGATAGATGCTTACTTTGGACAGGCCGGCGACCACATTGATGACCGCTGAAGGGGAAAAAGGAAAACAGAGCAGCAGGAACAGCGGGCCGAATCCATGGCGTTCCACCCATGTAGTCACCTTCCTTACCTGCTGATGCTCCCTAAACTTTCTTACCCATCGCCTTCCGCTGAGCCTGCGGACGAGCAGAAAAATGATAACCGCACCGCTGCACGCTCCGAGCCAGGACAACAGAAATCCTTCCAGCAGACCATAGGCTGCAGCGTTTGCGAATACGAAGACTACAAGCGGAAGAAATGGCAGAAAAGCCTCTAGGAACGGAAGAAAGAACCCGGGAAGCGGACCCAGGCTTTCATATTCACTTAATAGTTGGAGGATAAAGGCTTCAAACCCCTCCTCTTCAATTTCTGATTGCCAATCTGATAGTACTGTGCTTAATAAATACATCTAGTCCAAGCTCCTCATATGTATCAACCTACACGAATTATACCCTTTAAACGCTTGCTCTAAAATATCGTCATGCAAATAACTGGAAAATTTGCCGCTTCCCTTATATTTTACTAAAATTTGAGGATACTTTGTTGTAATATCCCCTGCTTGTAGCATATAATATGAAATAATAGAACAAACGTTCTGTCAGGAGGGTTATTCATGCGTTATCTTTCAGAAGAGGAATTCCAACTGGCTGCCCGTTTCCTGTTCCTTTCCATGGCAATCGTGGTCATCCGCCAGGACACCGGCCATATCCAAAACGGGCCGTTTAAAATAAAAGGCCCTTACCTCAAATTACTGCAAGATATGGAAAAAGCAGCCGTGGAGGAACGCCGCAGACTGCGGCAGGAGATGAATAAACAGAGCATTCGGGTTGTCCGCCTCAACAGGAATGACTCCTTTTCCACCTTCCTTTTCATCTCTGGAGGACATGAGGAGAAACGGAATTATTTCAATCCAGCCATTAGAATGAAGGTCGAAGCGATCGTCCAGGAGCTTATGGCTGCGGCTCTGCAACCAGATCAGCCGCATGCCTCTGCAAATACTTGATCCGATGGTCCAACAGATAACGGAACTGGGCTGTCCGCTGCACTTGATTAAGCATCGATCCATAGGAAACCTTCAGAACAATCCTTTTGCCATTATGAAAGAGGATTTCTGTACAGTTGTCGGGAGCCTTGTTAACTTGGTCGATATGCGAGTGGGCGATCCATGAACATTTCGGATTTGATGGTGAAGTTGTCGGGAAGAAGTACATCCCGCTGGAGGGGTCGATAGAAATTGGAGCCTTATGGGTAATGCCGCAAATCTCACGCGTACCATCCTGCCTTCCTTTCAGGCTGGAGCCAAGATATTTGCAGGCATCGTTCATTACCTTGCTGGGGGAAGCTTCGATGGTATATTCCAGCTCTTCTTCTAGGACGTAGGAGGCACCATCTTTATTTCCTTGCGGCTTGGCAATGACCGCCATGGTCAATGGAGTAATTTCGTAGGATGGGATGTAGAAGTCTTTAAACAATAGAATCATTCCTTTCCGTTATGGAAAAGGAAGCGGCTAACATAAATCTATCAAATTTTCAGATAAAAAGATAGTAAAAAGCTGCAAATATCTCTTGATTCTTTTATTATGGATTTTATGATACCACAGGAGGAAGGGCCTGGATGGAGCCCCGAGATCGATAGCACTCGGAGGCTCACAGCCACCCGGGGAAATGGAAATATATTTCAGGCAGCGGTTGTCTCCACTGGCCAAAATGATGTTCGGCTTTCCTAAAGCACTTTTCCCCAACCTAATCATTAGTAGATTAAGCTGAGAAAATCTTCTTTGGAGATTTTACCGAGATAATGGGACACATCCACATCGGCAAGCGCTTCTTCAAGAGCCTTGCGTTCGTGGCGGGTGCCCGTCACTTTGTCTTCTAGTTCGGCAATGTTGCCCATGCCGAAGAAGTCCCCGTAAATCTTGCAATTTTCGATAATGCCTTTTTTGACATCCAAGCGCACATCTACGAACCCTGCCGGGAATTTATGGGACTCCCGCACATTATATGCTGGGGATTTACCATAATTCCATTCCCATTTCTGGTATCTCTCTTCCGAAATTTTATGGATGTTCTCCCAGTCTTCATCTGTCAACCTATATTCCGGAACATCCTTCACATCCTCCACATCGAAGACATGACGCAGAATCAGTTCCTTGAATTCGTCCATCGAAATTTTCTCATCCAAGTATTCGGAGATGTTGGCCACCCGGCTGCGGATGGATTTGATCCCCTTGGATTCGATCTTTTCCTTTCTGACATTCAAGGCTTCGACCACATTTTCAATTTCCGAGTCCAGCATCAGTGTGCCATGGCTGAACATCCTTCCACGGGTGGAGAACATCGCATTCCCCGATATTTTGCGCCCTTCAACGGCAAGGTCATTTCTTCCTTGCATCTCCGCAGGGACTCCCAGCTTATTTAAAGCATCTACAATCGGCTGGGTGAATTTCTGGAAATTCTGGAAGCTTTCGCCGTCATCTTTGGTGATGAAGCTGAAATTCAGATTCTGCTCATCATGATAGACGGCTCCCCCGCCGGATAATCGGCGCACCACCTTGATACCATTCTTATCCACATATTCGGTATTGATCTCTTCGACTGAGTTCTGGTTCCTGCCGATGATGATGGATGGCTGGTTGACATAGAACAGCAGGTATGTATCCTTCTCTCCGAAGTTTTCCAAGATATATTCTTCAATTGCCAGATTGATCATTGGATCAGTAATTCCCTGATTATCGATAAACTTCACTGTTTCCTTCCTCCTCTGCAATCATGATGTTCTACATCAAGTGTAAGTTAAAAGTCCCCCATAATCAAAGATAATCCCTCATTTTTCCCATACCATCCCTTCCTTTGCCAGGTCCGTTCTGCCGCTGTATACCTCCTTTGCCTCCCGTACGAGCTGCCGGTTGTCCCCGTACTGTGGCAAATGACTCAGCAGCAGCTCTCGCGCGCCGGCTTCTTCTGCAATGCGTCCGCCTTCCCTGCTTGTCATATGGCCTGCTTTGGAACCATCCTGCTCTGCGTAGAGATTGCAATCGGTGATCAATAGATCGGCATTGTTTGCAAAAGGTATCCACTCCGGTTGATAGGCTGTATCTGCCGTATAGACTAGGACACTTTCCCCGTCACTGATGCGCATGCCATAGCATGGTACAGGGTGAATCGATTTCTGGAAACTGATCTCAAATGGGCCTATTTTCAGTTTGTCAGATGGGTCATACGGAATCCCCTTTGTATATTCATGGGTGAGTGATGCAAATCCTTCCCTGTCTTCCTGATGGCCATAAATCGGCAGAACATCTTTTGCTCCTGTCACAAATGACCGGACGAGCCGTGAATATTGCAGGACACCAATATCGGCTACATGGTCCTGATGATAATGGGAAAGGATGACGGCATCCAGTTCATCCAGCTGCTTGTACTTCTGCAGTTTGGATAAAGATCCGCTTCCCGCATCAATCAGCAGGGAAAAATCATCTTTTTCCAGTAAATAGGAGGAAGTTGCTCCATCCGGTGCCGGATAGCCTCCCCACACACCGATAACGGTTAATTTCATGAAAAATCACTCCATTTTTTTAAATTTGTTGTAACACAGTGTTGACACATCGAATACTGTTGTATTACAATGAGAACAACCACTTAAAGGAGAGGATCACATGCAAAACGTAATTGAATTTTTCAGAACGTTGCCTAAAAAGAAATGCAAGCAATGTGGAAGCGATATTGTCGAGAAAGCGGATTGCTACGGAAACTTGTGTGACGAATGTGACCATCCAGCTAGATAAGATAAATAAGATAGATACTGTCCCGGGGGAAAGACAACCAGTCGGGATTTATAACAACAATTCTACTGTACTATAACAAATACTAAAATTCTACCGGCAGCTTATATAGCTGCCGTATTTTTATGGAATCATCCCGGACTCACGCCGATTCTTTGCCCTCTCCCTAAATTATTATCATTTCATTATTGTTTTTATTATAATAATTAGAGTGCCGAATTAATAAGGAAGGGGTTTTTATTATGACAGAATCTGCCGACAGACGGACGCGCAGCCAAGTGCCGGAAGAACAAACATGGGATTTGACTGATCTGTTCCCGAATCATGGGGAATGGGAAAAAGAATTGGAAGCAATCCAGAAAGACGTTGAACATGTAACTGCATATAAAGGGAAACTGACCGCCGATCCGGATACACTGCTTAAAGGGCTTCAGGCACAGGAGGAATTCGAGCAGCGTGCCATCCGCGTAGCTACCCATGCCAATCTTCGCGCCAATGCAGATGGCTCCGACCCTGACAACCAGCGGGATGCTGCCAAGGTGGGTGCCGCTATGGCCAAAATCAGCTCCAAGCTGGCCTTCATCCAATCCGAATTGCTTCAACTGTCCAAGGAAACGATGGAAGACTATCTGTCCAAGCAGCCAAAGCTGAAAACCTATCGGAAGGTGCTGGAGGACATTGCCGAAGAGAAGCCTTATTCCTTGGCACCTGAAATAGAGGAAACACTGGCTGCCCTTAGTGAGGTACATAATGCGCCGTATATGATCTACCAGCGCAGCAAATCATCGGACATGGTTTTCGACTCGATAACCGACGAAGAAGGAAATGAGCAGCCAATGTCTGCTGCCCTCTATGAGGACCGCTATGAATTTACATCCGATACAACAGCACGCCGTAATGCCTATGATTCTTTTATCCATACACTGAACCAATATAAAAACACCTTTGCCGCTACCTATGCAACGGAGGTGACAAAAGAAGTGACTATGGCGCGGCTGCGCGGTTACGATTCCGTCACCGATATGCTGCTGCAGCCACAGCAGGTAACCAAAGAGATGTACCATAACCAGCTGGATGTCATCCAGAAAGAACTTACACCGCATATGCGCCGGTTCGCAAAACTCAAGCAAGAAAAACTGGGGCTGGATGAAATGAGGGTTCCAGATCTAAAAGCACCGCTTGACCCAGAGTTCAATCCAAAGACCACCTATGAAGAAGCAACCTCCACCATCCTGGAAGCACTCGAGATCATGGGTCCGGAATATCTCGATATAATGAAGAGAGGTGTCAGTGAACGCTGGGTGGACCGATCGGACAATGTGGGGAAAGCAACTGGGGCATTCTGTTCCAGCCCTTATGGTGTCCATCCGTATATACTGATCACTTGGACCGACACGATGCGGGGGGCATTTGTCCTGGCGCACGAACTAGGGCATGCAGGACATTTCTACCTTGCCGGCCAAAATCAGAACTTGTTTAATACACGTGCTTCCACCTACTTTATCGAAGCACCTTCCACCATGAATGAATTGCTTCTGGCCGATCATCTGCTGCAGAAGACAACGGATAAACGGATGAAACGCTGGGTGATCACCCAATTGCTGGGGACCTACTACCACAATTTTGTGACACATCTGTTAGAGGGTGAATTCCAGCGCAGAGTTTATGACTTGGCAGAACAGGGCACACCGCTTACTGCCGCTGTTTTATCACAGCAAAAACAGGAGGCCTTGGAAAACTTCTGGGGCGATGCGGTAACCTTTGATGAAGGAGCCGGCCTGACGTGGATGCGCCAGCCCCATTACTATATGGGACTTTATCCATACACCTACTCTGCTGGATTAACTGTCTCTACGGCTATGGCGAAGAACATCAGGGAAGAAGGCCAGCCAGCCGTCGACCGCTGGCTGGAAGTGCTGAAAGCCGGAGGCACCAAAAAACCGCTCGACCTAGCTAAACAGGCAGGCGTCGACATGTCCAATCCGGATGCTGTCAGAGAGGCCGTTGCCTATGTAGGCTCCCTTGTAGATCAGCTGGAGGAAAGCTATCAGTGATGAAATAATGCATAAGTAAAACGGCCGGGATCCCGGCCGTTTTTCTGCATAAGGGAGGTTGGACTACAATTGAGTAACAAGGAACAAAACTAACTATTCAACTCAACAGACGGATAATCCACTCAATTAGCGGAGGAAATATGTGCAGACTCCAGCGGGAGGACAGGCCTAGGCGAGACACCGCAGTGCGCTAGAACGAAGGTGGCTCTCCAGCCGCCGGCGGAAAGCGAAGCATATTTCCGAAGCGGCTAACTCTACTAAACAATATTTCTAGTTTGTCCGATTTTCTCATTTCATTTTTGTATAAGTAAGATTGCACTACAATGGAATAACAAGGAACAAAACTAGCTGTTCAACGCAACAGACGGATAATCCACTCAATTAGCGGAGGAAATATACGTAGACTCCTGCGACAGGAAAGGCCTAGGCGAGACACCGTAGTGCGAAGCACAAGGTGGCTCACAGCCGTCAGCGGAAAGCGAAGTATATTTCTGAAACGGTTATTTTCACCAACCACAACATTTCTCCCTATCCAAAAAAACATCGGTACAAAGCAATTATGCTTCATACCGGCTTTCTATCTATCTATCTATTCTTTCAAGAAGTCCAATGCATTCATCACTGCCTGTTCCCCTTGCTCGATACAATCCGGAATCCCGCCGCCTTCATAAGAGGCACCTGCAAGATAAACACCGGGCAGATGGTCTGCCATATTTGCACGAACTTCGGCAAGACGTTCGATATGTCCGACATGGTATTGCGGCCGTCCATTTTTCCATCTGGTAATGACCCTGAACTCCGGCTTCCCTTTGATCTTCATCACTTTTTTCAAGTCCTTCAGTACAATATCCGTAATTTCATCATCGGATAAGTCGACGATCTCCTCGTCACCTGGACGGCCCACATAGCAGCGCAGGAGGGCTTTCCCTTCCGGTGCTGTGGAAGGCCATTTTTTATGTGTCCAAGTACAAGCAGTAATCCGGTAGTCACTGTTTCTCGACACAAGAAAGCCTGTTCCATCGATATCCTTCTTGAGTGCCGACCGATCAAATGCCAACACGACATTAGCTGTTGAAACAGATGGCACGTCTTGGAAGACCTTGAAGAAATCATACTGGCTGAACATCCGCGGTACGGCCGAATGGGGAGTGGTGGATATGACAGCATCCGCTTTATAGACCGTCCCATCACTGAGAAGCAAATGATAAACATCTTCCTTCTTCTCTATGTGATCCACCGCCGTGTTCAGCTGAACAGTCCCCTCCTCCAACTCATCAATCAGTCGCGCAACAAGTGTGTCCAGCCCTCCCTCATAGGAGAAAAAGGCACTGGCCGACTTGTTGCCGGCATTTTTCTTGGGTGCCGGCATAGTTTTGCGGAGGCCTTTCATGACACTCCCATATTCTTGCTCCAGCTTATGGAACATAGGATAGGTGGCTTTCAAGCTCATTTTGTCGATATCTCCAGATTGGATGCCGGACAGCAATGCATCCACTTGGTTCACAAGCAGCTCATCACCAAATCGGCGCCGGAAAAATTGACCAAGGGACTGGTCTCCGTCTTCCTTCCCTTTAGGAACGAGCGGTTCCATCATCGCCCTCAGCTTGCCTTTCATGGAGACAAGTTGCGTAGAGCGGATGGATTTCCCTGTTTTCGGGATGCCCATGAAAGTTTCTTTCGGCATTGGATAGAGTTTGCGCTTCATCAGCATGAAAGACTGGCCTGTCGCATTGTGGACGACTTTATTTTCCAAGCCCAGTTCCTTTGTTAGCTTCACGGCAGGCTGCTTTCTGGCAAGCAATGAGTCCGGCCCTTGCTCTATGGTAAACCCATCCCGCTTCAGAGTCTTGATTTTTCCGCCGAGACGATGGTCGGATTCTATCAATTTTATATCATATGGAAGTTTCTGTTCCCTGATTTCTTTTTGAAGGTAGTAAGCAGCGGAAAGCCCGGTGATTCCGCCGGCGATCACAGCTATTTTTTTACGCTTCATTTCACTTCACGCACTTTGTCCATTACGACTTTCGCCAATGTATCGATGAATAGCGGGTGGACATTGGGCATGTCCGGGCGGTGGTAATTGGCACCCAGTTCATCACAGACAACTTTGCATTCATAATCATTATCATAAAGCACTTCCAGATGATCGGCGATAAAACCTACAGGAGCATAGACGAAAGAACGATATCCTTTCTGTTCGTAAAGGTCGCGGGTAAGATCCTGTACATCCGGTCCAAGCCAAGGATCGGGAGTGTTCCCTTCACTTTGCCAGCCCAGTTCGTAATTTTCAATGCCTGCTTCTCTGGCAATCAAGTCGGCCGTTTCCTTCAATTGATCCGGATATGGGTCGCCGTTTTGCAGGATTTTCTCAGGCAGGCTGTGTGCAGAGACGATCAGTACTGCCTTATCACGCTCGTCCTGCGGCATATCGGCATATATTTTCTTGATTCCATCCGCCCAGAACTTGATAAATCCTTCTTCTGCATACCAGCTTTCCACCGACCGGATGGTAATACCATGCTTGGCGGCTTCTTCGCTGGCCCTTGAATTATAAGACTTCACGCTGAAGGTGGAATAGTGCGGGGCAAGTACAAGGGATACCGCCTCAGTGATTCCGTCCTTTGCCATCTCTTCCACGGCATCTTCAATGAATGGCTCAATATGCTTCAGGCCGATATATACGTTAAACTCATACTCATTTTGTGCTTCATTCAGATTAGCTTCCAATGCATGGGCCTGTTGCTCGGTGGTCTTTGCCAAAGGAGAAATTCCACCGATTGCTTTGTACCGGTCCTTCAGATCCTGCAATGCGTCTTCCGCAGGTTTTCTTCCATGACGGATATGAGTATAATAACGTTCGATATCCTCTTCCTTATATGGAGTTCCATACGCCATTACGAGTAAACCCATTTTTTGTTTTGCCATTTTCAGCACCTCTTCTGTAATAATTCTAATCTGTCAGTTATCTCTTCGAATGTGAATGGATCAAATCTGTCAGCTTCTTCAATGTTGCCGGCTGAATATCCGGGGTGACGCCATGGCCAAGATTGAAGACATGTCTGCCATCAACCATGCCTGCATCGAGGATGTCCTTGGTACGCTTCTCTATTAGATCCCATTCCGTAACAAGGATAGCTGGATCCAGATTTCCCTGCAATACCTTGGTAACCCCCATTGCTCTTGCCTCAGGAATAGAGGTACGCCAGTCCAGTCCGATGACATCGACAGGAAGGTCATTCCACTCTGTGAGCAGGTGCCCTGCCCCCACACCGAAAATGATCAGCGGTACATCATGCCGTTTGAGCTCCGAAAAGATCCTTGTCATTGCCGGCTTGATATACAGGCGGTAATCAGGAGCATTCAAGGCTCCAACCCAGGAATCAAAGATCTGGATGGCCCTTGCCCCTGCTTTTATTTGGGCCTCTACATATGTAATGGTCATATCCGCCAGCTTATCCATCAATGCAAACCATGCTTCCGGCTCCCGGTACATGAATGCTTTGGTTTTGCTGTAGTTCTTTGAGGGCCCGCCCTCAATCATATAACTTGCCAATGTAAAAGGGGCACCGCTGAAACCGATCAAGGGCACATCGAGCTGCTCCTCTGTGAGCAGGCGGATGGTATCAAGCACGTATGGTACATCTGCTTCTGGATTGATGGTGCCGAGCTTTTCCACGTCCTGATAGCTTTCTATCGGGTTATGTATAACCGGTCCTATCCCAGATTTAATCTCTACGTCCACACCAAGGGACGGCAGCGGTGACATGATATCCTTATAGAGGATAGCGGCATCTACGCCATAGTTCTCCACCGGCAGCCGTGTCACATACGCACATAGCTCCGGCTGATGGGTTATTTCAAATAGGGAGTATTTCTCTTTCAGTTCTCTGTACTCCGGCTGGGAACGGCCGGCCTGGCGCATATACCAGGCCGGTGTATAGTCCACTGCCTCTCCCTTAAATGCTCGTAATATCGTATCGTTTATCTGTTTTGCCATGTTTTTCCACCCTTTTCCAACTTCACTCCATTGTTAACTATAACCATTTAGCTGAAAGCTGTATAGGACAATGGACTGATTGTCATCATTTTGTCTAAATTAATCGCGGAAACTGATCGATCTCGACCGCTCTCCTTCCAACTTCGTCAACGGGTCGTATGGAACCACATAATAACGGTGGGACCTAAGGACATCCATCCCGTCGATTTCGAACTCGGTGTCCCCTTCCACTTCCCCGACCCGTTCGTCTATTCCTTCTTTTTCCCGGTAAATCCGATAGACAACGCGCTGATCCTCAGAGCCGTTCCAGGTCAGTTTCCCCTGGAAAAGGGAATAGCCGCCGAAGGAAACACTTCCTTGGAGCTCGGTCACCTGCGGCAATTCCACCGGCTCAGGCAGGGGCTCTGCAGCCTCTGGCTTCGTGAATGATTCCGTGAGCGGTTCTTGCTTATTGATGTCCGTCAATATTTTTTTGGCCAGGGCGGTAGGATAAGAACTGCCTTCTGTCAGATAATGGTTTTCATCGACCTTGTCATAGCCCATCCAGACGGCCACTGTATAGTCTGGTGTAAACCCGGCAAACCAGGCATCATTCGTTTCCCCTTCTACAAATGGATGCTGGGTCGAACCTGTCTTTCCCGCCAACTGCTTCGGATACTCCCCAGCTGTGGCTGTTCCGCTCTCCACTGTCGCCCTTAACATTTCCGTCATATCCCAGGACACCTGAGTACTGAACACCTCTTCTGTCTTGGGATCGGCTTGATGAATCAGTTCTCCGTTCCGGTCGTAGATCTCTTCAATGGTATACGAATCGATGAATTCACCACCCCGCGGGAAGACTGCATAGCTTTCCATCACCGTCTGGGGGGTCAAACCTTCACTCAGTCCGCCTAGAGCAATTGCAAGGCCGCTGTCATCATCCAGATTAATATTCATCTTTTCCAAGTAGCCTTTAGCATAATCAATGCCGATCTGATCAAGGAGCCATACTGCAGACGTATTTTTCGACTGTTTCAGCGCATGGTAGATGGGAACTGCCCCACTGTATTGCCCGTCCACATTGGAGACGGTGTAACTCTCCATCTGCTGGTCGAGCACAAGGGTATACGGGGTATATTTCTCCGTCTGCATCAGCGCGGGTCCATATACGGCTAGCGGCTTCATCACCGAGCCCGGCTGTCTGGTAACCGCCGTCCGGTTCAGGTCGCCAAGCTGATAATCCCGGCCGCCAATGGCAGCTGTCACCCTCCCGGTGTCTTGTTCCATCATGGTGAAGGCCCCTTCTACCCCCTCTGTACTCCCAGGAAAATAGGAATCATCCTGAAAAGCCTCGTAGGCAGCCTTTTGGGCATATTCATCCATATTGACGACGATTCGGTAGCCGCCTTGCTTCAATTTATTGATCGACAGCTGGTATTTGTCGGCAGCTTCCCTCATTACCAGGTCGACATAGCTGTCCACCCAGGGTGAAGCCTCTCTTTCAGAAATATCAAGGCCCAAAGACTTCTCCTGCTCCTGTATCCGCTCTTCTGCTGTCAGGACACCAGCGTCTTCCATTGTCAAGAGCACTGTGTTTCTTCTGTCCAGTGCTTTTTCGGGATAAGTAATAGGTGAATAGCCATTCGGCGCCTTGGCCATCCCAGCGAGGAGCGCGCCTTCTGAAATAGTCAATTCCTCAGCCGGCTTGGAGAAAAAGTAGTTGGCCGCTTTCTCGATTCCGTAGACCCCTTCTCCGAAATAGATTTCATTCAAATAGAGTTTCAGAATCTCATCCTTTGTCAGCTGTCTTTCCATATAAATGGCGGCCATAGCCTCTTTTGCCTTGCGGGACCATGTCTTGTCGTTATAAAGAAACAAATTTTTCGCCAGTTGCTGTGTAATGGTACTGCCGCCCTCAGCCTTCCCCATCGCCAGGATGTTTTTATACACGGCACGGGTGACCGATTTCAAATCAATCCCTGCATGGTGATAAAACCTTTTGTCTTCCACTGAGAGAAAGGCCTGCTGTACATGGGAAGGAATCTCCTCCAGCGGGATAGGATCCCTATTTTCCTGATAGACTTCCTGAATCACTTCCCCGTCGGCGGTTTCGATCGTGGTCGCAGCAGAAAGGATAAACTCCTCTTCATCCACGACCATTTTGCCGCCCAGCAGAATGCCTCCATATCCCAACATCCCTAGTGCCGCCAGCAGAACCAATCCGATCAGCAGCCATTTTATTTTCCAGCCGAACGAGCGCGGCCGGTCTTCTTTATTTTTTCTAAACATTTGTTCACCTCTACACATTTACTCTTCCATTATACGACACTTTTCAACAGCGGAAAAGTGTTAATATCATGTATCAGATAATAATAATTATAAAATGGTGTACACTTGACTTGCCGCTGTAAAAATAGGGTAATATGACAGTAAGGATAAAGAAAGGAGAGGTTGTGCGTGAAAGCTTATATGACACTGGGGACCAGGGATTTCTTGGAAAAGCTCGTAGATAAGCATCCAGACCTTGGCTTGTATTTAATGGGGCAAGGTACTGGGACCCTCGCTTATTATGAAAACCAAAATAAAAATGTATTTTCGGCAGGGAATGAGTATGAAATTATCAGCGAAAATGGAGAAATAGAGGATGAAGGATATGTAGTGATGAACAACATCCCTGTACTCGAAGACAGCCGGGATTCTTTTGAACAGCGCTTTAAACAGCGTCAGCACGGAGTCGACAGCATGCCCGGCTTCCAGGCCTTCCGTTTTCTTCGGCCGCTGACCGGTAAGACCTATGTGGTGATGACCCAATGGCGGTCCAAGGAGGACTTCGAAAACTGGAAGAACTCCGATCAATTCAAAGAGGCGCATAAGAGCCAGGACTCCAAGCCTCCTGCCTATTTCGCCGACCGCCCTTTCATCACTTCCTACCACATGAAAAAGGATGAAGAAGGGGATCAACAGCAATAGCCCCATAAAAAAGCTAACCAGCTGACTAATAGGCCCTTTAGAAAGGGTGACCTTTAGTCACTGGTTAGCTTCTTACTCACTCAGCACTACTTCATTGAAAAACGCACGGAAATTTTCTTCGGGATGGGCACCGGTGATCCGGCTAACTTCTTCCCCGTCCTCGAAATGGACAACGGTAGGTGTTGCTTCAATTCCATAGGTCCCCCACTGATCTTCGAATTCCAGCAGATTCAGTTTGACCATTTCCACATCCATCTCTTCTGTCAGCGGCACTAGCTTCGGAGTGGTCTGCTGGCAGTATACACATGTCGGACTGTAGAAATAGACAGTGGTCGGCTCCCCGCTTTCGATCCGTTCACTCAATTCCTCAGGGCGGATCTGGTTTTGATAGTTCGGATCGTCCAGCTGGTCAATGGTTGCCTGGTCCAAATTTTCTTTTCCATATGGGTTGCCGCTATTCTCTACGGCCTGGTTGTTCTGGTAGTTGGTTACAAAATAAAGGGCGATAAACAGAAGAACTACGATACCGCCGAATATCAACATCTTATTTCGCATGATTTACTTCCCCTTCTGTTGTTTTAAGATAATTACATGCATGATAAAAATTAGGATGAATGCTGTCCCCGCTAAAAAAGGGATGGTCACAAATCCGAAATAGTTCACATATTTCAGGTTGCAGGCTACGGGCCCACAGCCTTCCCCAGCCTCTTGGAGTGCTGGAAGGTTCTGTACCATATAATGATAGATGGACACCATCATGCCGATTCCGCTTAAGATCAATCCCGGCAGTGCAATCTTGGCATCTTTCTTCCAGATGGCTGTGCCGTAAATGATGATTAACGGGTACATGAAGATACGCTGCACCCAGCATAGCATACATGGCGTATAGCCCATCACTTCTGAATAAAACAAGCTGCCCGCCGTCGCAACAAGTGCTACCCCCCAAATAAAGAACAGGAGGTTTTCTACTACCTTGCCCTTATAATCTGTCATGGCTAAACCCTTCCCTTTTCTTTTACACTAAACATTATACAGCCCGTTCCCCGAAAAACAAAGACATCGGCCTGAAGAAAGAATACAACTTTGACAATCTTATGAACCTTTTCTATTCTTTTTGGCGCCTGGCCAGAAACCGATCAAGGGCTATCCACCCCAAAAGCCATAGATATCCGACAAAAAAGCCCGCGACAACATCCGTCAAATAATGGACATTCAGAAAATAACGGCTGATGCCTATCAAAAAGACCAGCAAAGCAAAGGCTAACTGCATGATAAAAACCGTTCTGGCTGAATACATTTTTTTCCCCAGATAGTAAGCCAGCAGTCCAAAGCATACCATAGGAATCATCGCATGCCCGGATGGAAAACTATACCCCTCGGCTTCTGCTGACGGGAGGAGACTCGGCCTCTGCCTATTCACTATTTCCTTTATCATCAAATTGAGCCAGTGTGCAGACAGTGTTCCGCCTGCAAAGATAACAGCAGGAAGAAAGCGGCGGTAGAGGAGCCAGATAACTGCAGCCATTATAATAGTAAAAGGAGTCAGGAACGTGCCGGAGCCAAGTTCGGTCATCCACCGGAAAAAGGTGTAAACAGCTGTCCCATCAACCATGCCTACCAGCTCTCTTGTCCACTGATCGACATAGGGGACAGACCCTGCCATGATTTTTGCGATCCACACGCCGGTCATAAAAAGCAGCAGGACAAGCAGAAACAGGACGATATAGTTTCTTTTATGGATGTTCATTGCCTCACTTCCTTTCTCTTCCACGATACCCAATATCACGTTTCAAAAAAACCGTCCGGGGAAAAGTAAACTATAGAGTTACTAAAAATTATAAAGGCAGGGATCAAATAATGGAACAAGAACTAAAACAATTGATTGATGGATTGAATGAAGATCTTGCACATGAATATGGTGCAGCCATCCAGTATACCTATAGTGCATCTGTAGTGTCCGGGCTGTATCGTTCCTCACTCAAACCATTTTTCGAAGCTGAAATCAATGACGAACTTGGACATGCATTATATCTGTCCGAAAAAATCAAATCCCTTGGCGGAACACCGACAACCGAGTCTGCTGAAGTTCCGCAGCCTACCGAAGTAAAGGAACTGTTGCAGGCTACGCTGGATGCAGAAAAAGCCACCATTGACCGTTATGAAAAGCGCAAAGAACAGGCAGAAAAACTCGGTTATACCGAATTGGTGGTAAAACTGGAGGACCTAATTGCCGATGAAACACATCATAAAGAAGAAGTAGAAAGACTCCTTTCCGATCCAAGACTTTCTTAAAGACATAGAAAAAGCACCCGGCGTGGGTGCTTTTTCTATGGCAATTTATTAATCTGGGGACTGTCATAACCCATTAGAAACAACGTGCCGATGATCCATTCCCCCATAATTTGCATGTAAATGTTATAATAGTTGGATAAAGAGTAAGGAGGTCTTTTTAGTTGCTGAACGAAATACATAAATCATTGGATCAAGCCTATGAGGAAATGGTGGAAATCCGCCGCTACCTCCATCAGTATCCAGAGCTTTCCTTTGAAGAGACAAAAACGGCACAATATATTGCCAATTTTTACGAAGAATTGGGCATTCCCTATAAAACGAATGTAGGCGGAAACGGAGTTATTGCCACATTGAAGGGCGGAAAGCCTGGCAAAACCATAGCGCTCCGGGCTGATTTCGACGGCCTGCCCATCCAGGATGAAAAGGATGTCCCTTATAAATCCAAGGTTCCGGGTGTTATGCATGCTTGCGGGCATGACGGGCATACCTCAGTGCTTCTTTCGCTTGCCAAGGTTATAAAAGAATATCAGCAGGAACTTCCAGGCACGATTGAATTCCTTCACCAGCATGCAGAGGAATATGCACCAGGGGGAGCAAAGCCAATCGTCGAATCAGGGGCCATCGACCATGTGGATGCCGTCTTTGGCACACACCTGTGGGCCACCACCCCGCTCGGAGTCCTGCAGACATCGAAAAATGCTTTCATGGCCGGTACAGACCGCTTCACCATTACCATCAAGGGGAAAGGCGGACATGGCGGCTATCCGCATGAAACCAAAGATGCCATCGTCATCGGTTCAAATGTGATGTCACAGCTTCAGCAAATAACCAGCAGAAGACTGGATCCGATGGACACGGCTGTCGTAACCGTCGGAGTATTTGAGGCAGGAACTGCTTTCAATATAATCGCAGACCAAGCTAAGCTAGTGGGAACCGTACGCCATTTCAGCCAGGACGTTCAGGAAATGATTATCGAAGAAATGGAGAAAATCATTAAAGGTGTCTGTATCAGCAATGATGCCGACTATGAATTTGATTATGTCAAAGGATACCCGCCTTTGATCAACAATGAATCAGAAGCCGAACTTCTCTTGGAAGCAGGAGAAAAGGTGGATGGTGTCACAAGGGCCGAAGAAGTGGCTCCCGTCATGGCCGGGGAGGATTTCGCTTATTATACGATGGAAAAACCAGGTACCTTCTTCTTTACCGGCGCCGCCAAGGAAGGGCATGTCTACCCCCACCATCATCCGATGTTCGACCTGGATGAACGTGCACTGCCCATTGCGGCCAAAACATTGATCTCTGCCTATTTTGCTTATCAAGATAAGTAAAGCGGGAAAAGAGGCTGGACAAAAGTGTTTACTCAAAACAAAAAAACCGAATTAAGCCCGCTGCGGAAAGATACTTCGCTAATTTAGTTCATTATTTGTCTGAGAGTTAACCTTTTAATTGTTTCCAGCCTCTTTTTTCGCCCTCCTGCTGATTCCCTCTCTGTACTGGTGATATTTCCGCCCTCCTGCTGATTCCCTCTCTGTGCTGGCGATATCCCCCCACTGTACTGCAAAAAAAAGGAGTCCCCCGCTGGGAACTCCCTTCCTCTATATTATGCAGCTATCTTCTTTTTGACATATCCATTAATAAACAGATACGTGAACAGTATCCCACCGGCTAAGGAGAGAAAGAAACCGGTATATTCCTGCTGGATGAGAAACAGCAGGGAGAACAGGGCAGCCTGTCCAATCGTCAGCTGGTAAAGCAGCTTCACCAGAGCTTTTCTTCGCAGTGCCACTTCCACTGGATAGATATCCAGCCACATGGTTGTACGATGATGCTGATAAAGGGACATCATCTGGAAGCAGCTCAAATAACAGAACAGCAGTGCAAACAGAACCTGCAGCCACAGATTCGGAATCAGATAGATGAACAGCCCGCCGATCAATACCAGCCGGACATACATCCCGAGATAGTCACCGCTTCTGACAAATGTTATCCGATATAGATAATCGAATGTATGCTTCCTCGTGAAAGGGACCTTGCTGACCAGATTCACCAGCCATTGGCGCTTTTTCACCCGATTCTTCAAATGCGGGACATCAGCGAACATATTCGCAACTCGGTAGAAGGCCTGCATTCGGTTCCTGTCCCTTTCTACGAGCAGTTCCCAATGGACCCCCGGCTGGTTCCTTGAAACCATGTAATCATATAGAAAGACGATTATATAGACAACCGTGGTAATACCTGCCCACACCATATCGCCTCTTGCAGCAAAATAGAAGACCGCAATACCAAGGAATGTCCGGGCTGCTGTATCTGCCCGGCGCATCCCCGGATCTCTCACTTTCTGCATCCACCAATTGGCGAGCAGGTTCCAAAGCTTAAAAATCAAAAGTACCAGAATCGTCAACAGGTAAATCCTTCCGCTGCGGTCCGGGTATGCTGCAAAATAAAGCGGGCCTATAACTGCTGCTATCAAGAACACCAAATATAGCTGGACAATAAAACTGTAAATGATGGCATTGCGAAAATAGGCTTCCATCTTGTGCTCGGCAGGAATCAGGAAGACCAAATCGGGTTCCTGGAGCAGCGTGCGGACAGGACTATAGCTTGCTATAAGGCCGAATGCCAGGGCGATGACCAATGCCGCGGGAAAATTTTCAGGCAGCCTGGTGAGCCATCCTTGATAATAGTAAGCCAATACGGAAATAAAGAAGAACATAGCAATCATGAGATGGCCATTGAATATGTAGCGTAAGTAGCGGCTGGTCTCTTTCACATATTCAGACAGCCGCTCCCTGAACAGCTCTCGTGCATCAAACATGGCTATCTTCTTCCTTTGTCAGTTGGATATACAAATCATCCAGCGTAGCATGAGGCATATTGAACTCGTCCTGCAGCTCCTTCAATGTGCCAATTGTCCGAATTTCCCCTTCGTGCAAAATGACAAAACGGTCGCAGTACCTTTCTGCAGTCGCCAGGATGTGGGTGGACATCAACACCCCCGAGCCGTTGTCTTTCATATCGTTCATCAGCTGCAAATACGATTGGATTCCGAGCGGATCCAATCCCACAAACGGCTCATCCACAATATAAAGCGGCGGTTCAATGAGAAATGCACACATAATCATCACCTTTTGCCGCATTCCCTTGGAAAAATGGACAGGAAACCAATTCAGCCTTTTTTCCATCCGGAACTCTTTTAACAGCGGGGGAAGGCGTTCTTCAAATGTTTTTTCTGGTATGTCATAAGCCATCGCCGTCAGCCTCAGATGCTCATATAATGTCAGTTCATCATAAAGGATCGGCATTTCCGGGATATAAGCCATTTGGTTGCGATAGGATGATGGATTTTCCTGGAAGGTTTTGCCGTTGACGGAGACAGAACCTTTTTTTGCATGCATCAGCCCAATGATATGTTTGATGGTTGTACTTTTACCAGCCCCGTTCAATCCGATTAATCCAACGATTTCCTCGGGATATATATCAAATGAAATGCCATGCAGCACATTTTTATGGGTGTATCCCCCATGCAGATTTTCTATATGCAGTAAAGGTTCCACATTTCTTCCTCCTATAATTCTTCAATTACTTGAAATTTTACCACTTAATGATGGAGAAACCAAAGCAAACCCTGTTCTGAGCAGTGACAAAAATTTTGCCGGATTGTACATAAACCAGCAGGATCAGCACATAATAGCTACTGAAGGACGGGGGATGACCCACCGTGTAACCGCTGAAGATAATATTTAAGTAATCGAGCTAATGTACAAATGTACAAACACAAATGAGGTGTCAGCGATCGATACTTTAATTTAGCTTCTTGCAAGCGCAATGTGGTAATTCCGACCGATCTTCCAATGAAACTGAACCCTTTTGCCAGACATTCATCCCAGCGAAATGGGATGCTGACAAAAAGGTTTGATAAGTCGCCGTCACTATAACGGACTTTCTTACTGTGTAACTGGTTGGATCGTCAGACGGCTTCCCTCGTTCTTCTTAAAGCAGGCATGATCCGCTCACGGGCGGGTCATGTCTGTAACCTTTTTAGAGGAGCCATTGATCAGCAGTCAGGGTAAAACTGCCATTGTTGCTTTACTTCCACTTTATTCCTATATACAATAGTTTATAATAAATAAATTGAAGGAGTGGGTGTTAGCAATGAGTCATGATGATTGCATTTTCTGTAAGATCCTGGACGGGGAGATCCCTTCAGCCAAAGTATATGAAGACGAGCATGTCTATGCCTTCCTTGACATCAGCCAAGTAACGAAAGGACATACACTTGTCATTCCCAAAACACATAGCAAAAACATCTATGAGACATCTGCAGATACGGCAGGTGCACTATTTGCAAGGGTTCCTAAAATTGCCAATGCCATCAAAGAGACGTATCAGCCGATCGGCATGAATCTCCTGAATAACAATGAAGAACCCGCCGACCAATCCGTCTTCCATTTGCATATCCATCTGATCCCCCGCTATGGTGATGGCGATGGATATTCTTCGAACTGGACCGTACATACAGATGATTACACTTCAGCGGAACTGCAACAGATCGCCGGAGAAATAAACCAGAGGGTTGAAAAGTAAGAAAGCCTTTTTCTAAAAATTTAGTACTTTATATTTACGTCTAATTTTGCTATAATGAAGGGGAAGTTTCTGCAGTTGACATAGGCGTACAGCTGAGGAACTTCGAATATAAGCTGAGAGAAGCTGAGAAGAGGAGAGTTATAGATGAATACAAGAATTTTAGTAATCTTGTCACTATTGATAGGGATTGGAACGGTGTTGCATGCAGTTGTGCCACCTGTACTATTTGGGGTGAAGCCGGATATGCTGCTGTCCATGATGTTCTTGGGGATTATTCTGTTCCCTAAGCCGAAGTATGTGCTCCTATTATCCATTGCAACTGGAATCATTTCTGCTTTAACTACTTCCGCACCAGGTGGACAGATCGCGAATATCATTGATAAGCCGATCACTGCCATGGTTTTCCTGGGAATGTTCCTTCTAATTAGGAAGCATGTTCCAACTACCGTTACGGCACCTGTACTGACGGCTGTGGGGACCATGATAAGCGGATCGATTTTCTTAAGTGTCGCGCTGTTCATTGTAGGGATGATGGAAGGCGGATTTTTAGCATTATTCTTGGCGGTAGTTCTGCCGGCAGCAGCCGTGAATACCATCCTGATGGTTATTCTCTATCCGATTGTGCAGGGCATTTTCAATAGATCCCGGCCAATCACAGCAACACAGAATATTTAAAAGAAAATCCTCTGGCATACGGTTGTCAGAGGATTTTTTTGAAAGCCATGCAGGGATAATATGTTTCACTGCATGTAATTTAGAGAAAAATACATAACAAGGGCACGAAAGGAGCGTTGGTTAGGTATGACTAGAGGAAAATCCATTTTCCTGGGACTCATTATTGGAGGCAGCGTCAGTGCTGCCGTCACACTATTAAGCACCCCCTCGACCGGAAGGGAAATTCGCAGCAGGATGAAAGAGCAGGGATATGAAGCGAGGAATTTTCTATACAGCCTCAAACTGGATGTACAGCGCCTGAAAGACCAGCTTGCCGATACCTCCAAAGAAGGGATCGTTATGATTCGGGAACTTACCGAAGAAATGAAAGATTCCATTGCGGAATGGAGAAACACGGTAGAGCCTCATCAGGAAAATATCCAACAATACTTGGAACAGATTGAATCCAGCTTAAAAGATCTGGAAGATAAAGTGAACAATCAAAATGTGAATGTCTAACTCGGGAGTATACCTCCGTCAGCTAAGTATGAATTAAAAGAATTCACCAATACACCGGCACTGGCAGTTGAGGCTGTTCATTGCCGGTGTATTTCGCGTTCTGAGGCGTATAGAGCTAGGCCTATTATCAGCGGGTCAGCCTGGTTATCAGCAGGTCGGCGAATTTATACGCTGGTGATCCTACTTATCAGCAGGTCGGCTGTTTTTTCCACTGGTCAGCCTACTTATCGACAGGTCAGCTGTTTTTTCCGCTGATCATTCTACTTATCAGCAGGTTGGCTGTTTTTTCCGCTGGTCAGCCTACTTATCGACAGGTCAGTTAATTTATCCGCTGGTGATTCTACTTATCAGCAGGTCGGCTGTTTTTTCCGCCGGTCAACCTACTTATCGACAGGTCAGTTAATTTATCCGCTGT
Organism: Virgibacillus sediminis; assembly: GCF_042643265.1. Classification (NCBI taxonomy): domain Bacteria; kingdom Bacillati; phylum Bacillota; class Bacilli; order Caryophanales; family Bacillaceae; genus Virgibacillus; species Virgibacillus sediminis. Next base: position 205,383 of record NZ_JBHRRZ010000039.1, read on the forward strand.
GATTCTATTTATCAGCAGGCCAGCTGCTTTTTCCGCTGATCAGCCTATTTATCAGCAAGTCAGCTATTTTTTCTGCTGATCAGCCTACTTATCAGCAGGTCGGCTGCTTTTTCCGCTGGTCATCCTATTTATCAGCAGCTCAGCTATTTTTTCCGCTCGTGACCGGTTTATCAGCGGATCAGCTGTTTCTACCACAGATTTGCCCCTACCGCTGAGAAAGCAAAATATCTTGGTCTTCCGATAAGAAAAAGCTGACACCCCAAGGTGTCAGCTCAGCTTGTAGAGAAACCCCGTGTTTTTCTACAAGCTTTTTTTCTTGCCTCCAGGAGCACGAACCATTCCCTTTCCGCGGACGAACGCCCGAGCCTCCTCGTGAAAACCCACACTGCGGGGTCTC
>NZ_JBHRRZ010000004.1:0-589 GCF_042643265.1 Virgibacillus sediminis
TGGGCTGATTCCGTTTCGCTCGCCGCTACTCGGGAAATCGCGTTTGCTTTCTCTTCCTCCGGGTACTGAGATGTTTCAGTTCCCCGGGTCTGCCTCATGCACCCTATGTATTCAGATGCATGTGCTGTTCCATTACGAACAGTGGGTTCCCCCATTCGGAAATTCCCGGATCAACGTTTACTTACAACTCCCCGGGACATATCGGTGTTAGTCCCGTCCTTCTTCGGCTCCTAGTGCCAAGGCATCCACCGTGCGCCCTTATTCACTTAACTATATTTACAATGAATAAGCGGTTATCGCTTTATTATTAGATGTCGTTGGTATTACTCTTATTTAGTTTTCAAGGTACAAAATGAGGCATTTGCTCCCTCAAAACTGAACCAAACAACCAGCATGTTTCCGTAATCCAGCTTCAACTCCTAACGGCTCATGACATAAGTCATGAACACTTCAAGCACAAAAGCAGTGCTTGGCGGTTCCTTGCTTATGCAAGTCGCCGCTGATCAGTCGTTTCAGCCTTTTCATATATCCTTAGAAAGGAGGTGATCCAGCCGCACCTTCCGATACGGCTACCTTGTTACGACTTCAC